>NZ_LUUM01000287.1:0-23858 GCF_001644125.1 Methylosinus sp. R-45379 | reverse complement strand
TTGAATCACAAGCGATTCATCCGATTCAAATTGTCTTCGGACCGACACTCAGGAAAGACATGCCATGGAGACTTGCTTTCTCGGCCGTTCGGGGCTCGAGGTCCCGGTCCTCAGCTTCGGCGCCGGCACATTCGGCGGCAGCGGTCCGCTTTTCAGCAATTGGGGCACGAGCGATGCAATCGAGGCGCGTCGCCTCGTCGACATTTGCCTCGAGGCCGGCGTCAACCTGTTCGACACGGCCGACGTCTATTCCAATGGCGCTTCCGAGGAAGTGCTCGGCGCCGCGATCAAGGGCCGACGCGACGCCGTGCTGATCTCTACCAAGATCGGCCTGCCAATCGGCGACGGGCCCAACGACGCCGGCACGTCGCGGCTTCGCCTGATCCGCTCCGTCGAAGCGGCGCTGACGCGGCTCGGCGCCGACTACATCGACCTCCTACAACTCCATGCCTTTGATGCCGGAACGCCGGTCGAGGAAGTGCTGGCGACGCTCGATGCGCTCGTTCGCTCCGGCAAGGTTCGCTATGTCGGCGTGTCGAATTTCGCGGGTTGGCAGATCATGAAATCGCTGGCCGTCGCCGATGCCCACGGTTGGCCGCGCTATGTCGCCAATCAGGTCTATTATTCGCTCGTCGGCCGCGACTACGAATGGGACCTGATGCCGCTGGGGGCCGACCAGGGCCTCGGAGCCCTCGTCTGGAGCCCGCTCGGTTGGGGACGGCTGACCGGCAAGATCCGGCGTGGCGCGCCGTTGCCGGCGGAGAGCCGGCTGCACGAAACGGCCCAGTTCGGACCGCCGGTCGACGAGGAACGCCTCTATCGCGTCATCGACGTGCTCGACGAGCTGGCCAACGAGACCGGCAAGGCCGTGCCGCAGATCGCGCTCAATTGGCTGATCCAGCGTCCGACGGTTTCGTCGATCATCGTCGGCGCGCGGACCGAAGCCCAGCTCCGGCAGAATTTGGGGGCCGTCGGCTGGACGCTGGCGCCCGACCAGATCGCGCGGCTCGACGCGGCGAGCGCCGTCATGCCGCCCTACCCCCATTTTCCCTATCGGATCCAGGAGGGCTTCGCGCGACGCAATCCGCCAATCACGGGATAGAGAATGCATTACCAAACGCACGGAAATCAGCGGTGTTTGCGTAGCCATGGCGCAGGGTGTCGCGCCATAGAGAGCAATCGGCAGGGTGGCGGGCCGTGTCCGACGAAGATGAAAACTACGTCTGCACGATAGTCCTATGATGCCGCTTGGCTTCGTCCGTCCGCCGCGTTCAGCCATCCAGGGAGGCCAGCACGAAATCGGCACGCGCCGCCGTAGTGCTCTTCGGCAGGTGCAACACCTCATACTCCAGTGCCGGATAGGTCTCCATGAGGCGGCGATACTCCACCACCGCCGCATCGAACCCGTGCTTGCGATCCGTATCAGTCACATAGATGTCGGGCCAAGGCGGCGCCATGAACATGCGGCGATGATAGCGATGCGTCATACACAACGGACGCAGGACCGGTTCTCAGGTCAAAGCTTCCAATGCTGATGCCGCGTCGACAAGGCCGCGATCGAAGAACACCCAGCCCTTATGCTCCACCGCCGCCACGTGGTCCGCCAACGCTATGTCGATCGCGCGACGCAGAAACATTGCGAGATCGCCCCACGGCAATGCGCTGCCACCGCTGGCCGTTTCCTCGGCGATGATGCGGCGACCGGGTTCTTCCACGACGACATGGCCGCGAGCTCTACATCGAGGGTCGCGATTGAACTCAGAGATGCTCCATCAGCAAATCTTAACTCCCGTATCCCTTTCGAAAGCCGCTCAGAATCAACATAGCTTCTAGTTTTCTGGAACCACGCTGCAACCTGATCGATCACTGCTCTTGAGCCAGCTTCCGGGTTGAGGATGAAACTATTTGCATACACAAGCATGTAGGTTCTCCAGCGGACTTCGTTTATACATACTTACATCGCGTGGGAGCCGTCTGGAGCCTCGCACTAGGGTGCGCTCCTGGCGCATCTTGGACGGCATCACCCGTGAAAAACGTGGCGAGATTATCCATTCTGCGTTGGAAGCCCTGTAATTTAAAGCCTCGGATCGATCGGCTCGCTCTCCAGCGCGAGGATCGCGAAGACGCATTCATGGGTCTTGCGCAGGGGCGCGCCGGCGGTAAAGCGCGTCAGGGCTTCATGACCGAGCGCAAATTCGCGAAGGGCGTTGGTCCTTTTGCTGCCGAGCCCGCGTTGGCGCAGGCGTTCGAGATGTTCCGGCAGGTCATATTCCGGGCCGTAGATGATGCGCAGATATTCCGGGCCACGCACTTTCAGCGCCGGCTGGATCGGCCCCTTGGCGCCGCGCGCGATGAAATCTCGCGGCTTCACGACCATACCTTCGCCGCCCGCTTCCGTCAGCTCCTCCCACCAGCGCGTCGCCTTCTCGCAAGCCGAGGCGTCCTCCAGAGCGAGTCGGAGCCAGCGAGTCGTCGCCACATTCTGCGCGCCGGTCGCCGCCAATGTTTCGGCGATCGACATGTGCCAGAGATGGTCCTTGTCGAAATGCGTCGCGCCTGCGCTCGCCAGCAGATGGAATGGGGCGACATGCAGATCGTCGAGCGAGCGAACCGGCCAGACATAGGGCTTCCAGGCCTCGCCATAGCGCGCGGCTTTTTCGGCGCGGATCGCGAGCCGATCGCGCAGCGCCTCTACAGAAACGCCGCGAGCGGCGGCGCGCGCGGCGGCGTCATGGGCGAGCGCGAGACCGGCGTGGCTCGCGGCGGCGACCGGCGCATATTGCTGCTCGATCAGCGCCGAGGCCTTGGCGGACCAGGGCATGATTTCCGTATCGAACAGGAGCCAGTCGGTCGCGAGCGTCTCCCAGAGGCGGGCGCTGTCGCAAGCGGCGCGTAGCCGCGCGAGCAGCGCCTCGCATTCGGCGGCGTCCGCGAAGAAGGCGCGGCCCGAGCGCGTCCAGATCTGGCCGCTCTCGCCGGAGAGGACGCCGAAACGCCGGCGCGCGACGTCGGCGTCGCGGCAGAGCGCAACGACGGCGCGCGAGCCCATGTGCTTTTCCTCGAGCACGACTTCCTTTTGGCCGCGCTCGCGGAAGAAAGCGAACGCCTCCTCCGGGCGCTCGAGAAAGCCGTCGCGCGCGCTCGTCTCCACCGGCGACATGGTCGGCGGGAGATAGACGAGCCATTGCGGCGCGAGGGCGAAACGGCTCATCGCTTCGAGCGCCGCAGCGGAATTCTCCTCGGCGATGGGAATGCGCCGCAGCAGCGTGGTGTCGATCCATCGCCGTCCCGACACATCGGCATGATCGAGAAGCCGATCCGCCTCGGCCTGCAAGGCGGTCTCCGGCGCGGCGACGAGCGGGCGCGCCGGCTCGCAATAGACGCGCGCCGCCGGGACCTCGACGAACTCCCGCTCCGGCCAGCGCAGCGCCGTGAGCTTGCCGCCAAAGACGCAGCCCGTGTCGACGCAGATGGTGTTGTTGACCCATTCCGCATCCGGCGTCGGCGTATGGCCATAGACGATGGCCGAACGGCCGCGGTAGTTCGCCGCCCAATCGAGCCGCACCGGCAAGCCGAACTCATCCGTTTCGCCCGTCGTCTCGCCGAACAGAGCGAACTCGCGGACAGCGGGCGAGCCGCGACCGATCATTTCCTCCTTCAGCCCAGCATGGGCGACGGCGAGCTTGCCGCCGTCGAGCCAATAATGACTGCGGAGATCCGCGAGGAAAGTCTTCACGCGCTCCCGGAACTCGCCCGGCTCCTCGGCGAGCTGATCGATCGATTCCTGAAGCCCATGGCCGACCGTGACCTTTCGGCCTTCGAGCCAGCGCGACAATTTGCGGTCATGATTGCCCTGCACGACATAGGCGACGCCTGCCTCCTGAGCCGCCATCGCGATGCGCAATACGCCCGGAACATCCGGGCCGCGATCGACGAGATCGCCGACGAAGACCAGCTTGCGGCCATGCGGGGCCGAAACGGCGACGGCCTCGCCTTCACCCTCGACGACATAGCCGAGCGATTCGAGCAGCCGCCGCAATTCGTCGAGGCAGCCATGCACGTCGCCGATCACATCGAAGGGGCCGGTATCGTCGCGCTTGTCGGTCCACATGGGGCGGCGCTCGACGACCGCCGCCTCGATCGCCGCGACCGAGGACAGCTTCCAGATCTGCCGAAAGCCCTCATTGGCGAGCCCGCGCAGGCCGCGATGAATCTCCTGAATCATGCGCTGCGGAACGCCGGGTCCGAAATCGCGATCCAGCCGCGCCTTGTTGCGCTCGATGCAGACATCGAGGCCCGGATCGACGACGATCGCCACGGGCAGCGCGTGCCAGCGGCGCGCGAGCTCGACCCAGGATTTGCGATCAGCGGCGCGCACATTGGTCGCGTCGATCACCGCGAGGCGGCGGTTCTTCAGGCGCTTCTCGGCGATGGCGGCAACGAGCGCGAAAGCGTCGGCGGAGGCCGATTGGTCGGTCTCGTCGTCGCAGACGAGACCGCGGCAATGATCCGAGGAGATCACCTCCGTCGGCTTGAACCAGCGCGAGGCGAAGCTCGTTTTGCCCGCGCCCGTCGCGCCGATCAGCACGACGAGGCAGAAGTCGGGAATGTCCAGGAGGGTCGGGAGAGGCGCATTCATCTCGAGAACACCGCAACCTGTGTGACGGGGCCGAGCTCCGGATGCTCCTCGCCTATGCCGGAAAAGGCGACCGAATAGCCGTGGCTCTTGGCGCCCAATCGTGAAATTGCGCGCGGGTCCATTCGAAGCGATGGTCGGGATGGCGGAAGGCGCCGGCGGGCAGAGAATCGAACAAAGCGTTATATTCGGCGTTCGGCGTCGTCACGATCACGGTCTTCGGATGCGCTGCGCCGAAGACGATCTCGACCAAAGTCGGCAGACGGTCGGCGTCGAGATGCTCGATCACCTCGACGAGGGCGACGGCGTCGGCATCGGCCCAGCGCGCGTCGCGATAGGTGAGCGCGCCATGCAGCAGACTCACGCGCTCCATCGAAGGGCCTCCGGCGCGATCGAGCTTCAAGCGCTCCTTGGCGCGCTCCAACGCGCGGGTCGAAGCGTCGAGGCCGATCACACGTTCGAAGCCGCGCTCCTTGACCAGACGTTGCAGCAGCCGGCCTTCTCCGCAGCCGAGATCGGCGACGCTGCGCGCGCCCGCCTCTTTCAACAGGCCGACGACGGCGTCGAGCCGCCGATCGTGCAGACGCAGCGGCGCCTCGAGCGCCTCCTCGCGGGGCGGCGCCTTTTCGTCCTCCAGACCCTCCTCAGCCTCGGTGTCCGGCGCGAGACGCGCGAGGGCGGCGCGCGCGAGGCTGCGGCGGTTCTTCAAAAAACGCCGCGCGATCGTCTCGCGCTCGGGGTGCCTGGCGAGCCAGGCGCCGCCTTTGGCGACGAGCTTCTCCACCTCGTCGTCGCCGACCCAATAATGCTTGTCGGCGTCCATCGCCGGGATCAGCACATAGAGATGGCCGAGCGCATCGGCGAGGCGCAGCGTCCCCGCGAGCCGCAGCTCGACATAGCGCGAAGGGGCGTCCGCCCCCTCGATGCGGCGCGCGTCCACGGTCCAGCCCAGCGGTGCGAAAAGGCGCTCCAGCAAATCGCCGTCGCGCGGCGCGGGCAGAGGCGCGACGACGATCTCGAGCGGGATCGCCGTCGCTGCCAGCTCCGGCCGCTCGCGCGAGACGCCGGTCATCGCCGTGCGGAACGCCTTGTTGAGCGCGACGGAGAGGAAGGACGACGCCGCATAGGGACGGTCGTTGACATATTGATCCGCGACCCCTTCGGCGCCGCCGCGGCCGCGCACGAGTGCGACCGGATCGAGGTCGAGGATCAGCGCCGCCTCGCAGCGTTCCGCCTCGGCCTGCGGGAAAAACACGGTTCCGCGTCCGAAGGACAGCTCGACGTCATGAGCGCGATCGGGATGCTTCATCAGCAGAAAGCCGAGATCGGTGGCCGGCGCATGCGTGGTGGCGATGGACAAATACATGACGGATATCGAGCTTGCTCGGCAATGTGTTCGGCGCGGAAGCCTATAGCAGGCGAGCTTCGACTTGTCTCGGCCGAGGGCGGCGAACGAGAGGCGGAGATCGACGCCGCTGACCTGCTGACCACCACGCCGATGGTCCGCGGTCTTGCGTCCAGGCGCCACCATGATGTATCAGTGTCACCGTTGGACGGCGGTGTTGCCGGATAGGGTTTTCCGGTAGAATCACGATGTTACGCGCCTATTGGTAGCGAGTCCCTCCTCCGCTACCACTCGCCGTAACGCCGAAACAATCCTATCCGTACAATGTTTTAGCCGTCCGCTGGTAGTCGGCTCTACGTGGCCCTTGCGCGTCGGGTTCTGGTGCGAACGGCGTGAGCAGGGCATAATCCTTCCGAGGGCGGAACCGAACGCCGGGGTTATGGGCGATGCTGAGCGCGAACGATCTTTTCAATGGGTCATCGTTCTCTGCGTGCGCTGATATCTGCGATACAAGCTCAGCTTCCGAGATCTCGTGGAAACGATGCGGAGCGCAGCTTGTCGTTGGCCCATACGACCATCATGCGCTGGGTTCAGCGCTACGTTCCGGAGGTCGAAAAGCGGTGGAACCGTTTCGCGCCGGGCTGGCGGATCGTGGCGCGTCGATGAGACCTGCGCCAAAATCAAAGGGCCACCCATCGCGTAGTTATCGGCAAAAATTGCACCGCAACCGGCTTGCTCACCGAAAAATGCTCGCACCGGCATGATCGCTAAATTTTCAAGGTCGAAGCGGACTCTTGGGCAATGCGCGGTCTGTTTCCGTTACGGCTGTGGATGTCTGCCCTGTCCAGACCAACTGTAGAATAGTGTCCCACTTTGCGGCCCAGGCTTCGAGACGCTGAACATATCGTGATTTGTCCAGATTTCGCGCGAGATTATATTTGTTCCAGTCATTGTCCAGCCATGCGACCTTTGTCGATGGCGTGATCCCCTCGACCTCGGGATTGAAAAAGAATTTCGCGATCAGCAGGCGCTCGTGGCTCGCATAGCGGAACATGGCTCCGAGCATTGTGCTCGGCACAGTGACGCGCCTTTCGTCGAGGTCGCCGAAAGCGGCGCGCAACAAAGTGTTTGGCTGCTGCGACGAGGATTCCTGCGCGTCGGTGATGAGCAAGTCGACATAATAGCATCGCTGATCGCCAAAATCCTCGTTGCGGACGAGCTTGGTGAAGATGACGTCGCTCCTCTCGCAATTGGCGTCGGCGCGAAATCCGGTCGGGCTCGGCGTCGTCTCGTCGTTTCCGATTAGCAGCACCAGCCCGCGCAGCTTCCCTTCCGACTCGTTCGCCAGCGCCTTCACATCGATGGTGACGTGATTTGTGTCTGTGCCCGGCAGGGAGGCGACGACGCGCCATGTTCCTGCCGGGAGCGGGATGACGCGGCCGTTGAAAGAAATTTCGCGCTCGAGAACATCGCCATATTTCACGGTGGAAATGGGCGGCTCCGGTTCCGTCGCCGGCGTGGCGCCGGAGCTCGGCGAGACATAAGCGCTCGGAGTCATTGGCGATCCGCTCGAACCCGCCCGAAGACTCGTGAAGCTCGGCGGATAGGCGAGAGTGAGTGCGGAGGCGCAGATCGCGATGATCAACGCTGTCCGCCACGCGGGCGCGGTTCGCCAGAGGTGTTGGAAGCCCGACATGATTTCCTGTTCTCTGCGGGGGAGCCGCCTCAGTGTTTCGATCGTCGGACGCGAGGATGGAGCCTGGCCCAGGGCGCGGATGCGTCGTCGAGCCTTCGCTCGAAAGCCGCTTGGACGAAACCGTGCCAGCTTTTGATCCATGTCCGCAAAGAGGCGTAGACGGCCTTTTGCCGTGGGCCGAGCGGCCCTCGGCTCGGCAGCCATTTCGACTTGTCGTTCGCCTCCGCCTCGGGCAGCTCTTCCGAGAGCCGGGTCGAGGGGAAGCCGTACATCAGGACCGCCGTGCGATCACGGTCGCCGATCTCGAACACTGGGTTCAAAATTAGTTCGGGCGCAGAGACCCCGCGCGCGCGCAGCTCCGCCTCGATCGCCTCATATCCGCGGAAGGCTCGCCGAATTCCTGCGCCGTCGTCGATGTGTATCTCCCAGCAGTCCTGAATGGCGCCGAGCTCGAAGCGCTCGCGTTCGCTGAAAAAGCCGGAAGCGTGCGCGCAGGTGTTTCGAACCTTTTCGACCGGTAAAGCCAAATCGGGCCGCGCATAGGCGATGCTGACAACGCCTTCGAGCTTGCCCTTCGACAGCTGCGCCAGAACGATCTCGTCCGCGACAATCGAGTCGTCGATGGATTGCGGAACCGCCGCCAGCAGAGTCCAGGCGCCGCGCGGCAGAGGCCAGCGGTTGCCGCCGAGCGGCACGCTGCCGATGTAGGTTTCGCCGATCCGCGGATTGGCGACCGGACGAAATCTTTCGCTTTTGAGATCGAAGTTCCGCCATTTCGCGGGGAGCGGCCCGTTATCGAGCTCTCCGCTCAGTCCGGCGCGCACCGCCTCCGCCCAGCGGCGCGTCCACCAGCGCCACTTCTCGACGAAGGGCGTCCATTCGATGGGAACAGCTCCCGCTCGGTAAGATTTGGGCGCTGGTAGTCCGGCGCGCTCTGGCGAAAATCCGACGAAGACGTAGAGGCTGATGAGCTTGTCGGAAAACGCGAAAAAGGAGCCGATGAGCTGTGGCGGCACGTTCGTCACCCCGCGGGCGACCAGCTCCCGATATAATGGAAAGCGGGCGTCCTCCGGCGAAATCTCGGTCGGATTGATGACCGCGCAATATTCGTCGGGGCCACGATAAGATGCGAGGTCGATCGAGCGCTTCTGCGCGCACAAGCTCTCTTCTTGCGGATCGAGAAAACGAGCTTCGATCTGGATCACGCCCTCGAGCGCATGATCGGCGATGCGTACGAGTGTGACTTGATCGATCGCGGTGGCGTCGTCTGAATCGACCTGCGGATTGCGCAGCACGGCTTTCCACTTCCCCGGCGGCAACGGCACGAGAAAGGGGCCGATCGGCGCGACGTCCGAGAACACTTCGCCCGCCCGGATTCCCAGGTCAGGCAGCATGGGAATGTCGCTCCTCGGATTTCGGAGGCGGGGCAGCCGCAGGGGCGCAGCCGTCGGTTCCGCAGCGCTCGCGGCCGGGCCGGCCAATCCGTCTCTCACCCTATGGTCCCAGTGAATGGCCCATTCTCGCAGCATCAGCATGATGCTGAGCCTCAGCCCTTCGAATGCGTCGTTCGAGCGTGGTCCTCCAGGCCAGAGCGCGGGCGGAATTTCTTTTCCGTCGCGAGCGCCCGAATAGAGCCGCTCTGTCCGCAGCCACACGAACGTATGGGCTATGACGCCATTTCGCTTGGTGACGGACGAGACGGCCGGCAGCAATCCGATCGTCTCTTCAGACGGAATTTTGAGCCGAATGACATCGGAGACCGGATCGGGCGGCAAATTCGTCCGATCGATTGTCCCGAGCTTCCAGCAGCTATAGTCGCTTTCTGCGTCTCGTATCGCTTTCTCGCCTTGATACGGGGCCTTCGGCGGATCGCATTCCCCCGAGGCGCTCGCATCGGAGCCGGGTCGATCGCCGACTTCGCCGACGGCGAACATGACGAGCGCTTCGAATTTGCGCCGCTCGTCATATCGGGCGAGCGCGACGCGGAAGGCGCGGACGCCGTTGGGATTCAGCTTCGGCACATAAGCCAGAAGCTCCCAGCTTCCTTCCGGCAGGGGCCAATCGCGGTCGCCGAAGCGAATGGCGCCGACATAGACATCGCCTTCTTTCGGAGGCGATGGGGCGCTCCTCGCGGGCGCCGGCCCGAGAAGGACCACGACGAGCGCTGCTAAGAGCGTCGAGAGAAACGGACGTCTCATGCGGGTTCGACCACCACTCTGCCGCCGTCATTGACGAGCATGACGCGCTGCGCATTGCGCTGCTTCGCCTCGATCAGAGAATCGCTGATCGTGTCTTCTATCGCGCGCGCCAGATCGCGCGACGATGCGGCCGCGCCGAGGCGCTCGTGCCGCTGCATGATATCGAAGAGCAGATGCGCATCTATGCCGCCATCGGCGACCGAAAGGCCATAGCCGGCGATCATCGCCTCGATCTCGAGCGCGGCCACTCGCGCGACATCGAGCCCTCGAAGCGGCGCGAACACGAAAATCCGATCGATCCGATTGAGAACCTCGGGCGCGAAGCTTTCAGCTTTCAGCGCCTCCACCGAGGCGCGGCGGATCTCGTCGGGCGCGCCGGCGCCGGCCTTGGCGATCTTCGTCAGCTGCTCCGTCGCCGCATTGGTCGTCACGATGAAAATCGCACGCGTCGTCGAGATCTGGCGTCCGTCCGACGCCTCGGTCACGAAACCGTCGTTCCATGCGGTGAGGAATTTCTTGTGAACCTCGTCATGCGCTTTCTCGAACTCGTCGAGCAGAACGACGACTTCCGGGTGGTTGCGCAGCATCGCCGTCAACTTTCCATAGCTGTCGGAGCCGGCGTAGCCTTGCGGCGAGCCGAATATTTGGGTCGACGCCAGAGGCGAGGAGAATTGCGTCATGTCCAGATGGAGCAGCGGCCGATCCAACGCCACCGCGAGACATTTTCCGAGATAGGTCTTGCCTGTTCCAGGCGAGCCCGCGAACAAGAAAACGCCGACCGGCCTGTTCCGCAGGCTCAGCGCCAGACGGCGACGAATTTGCGCGGCGATGTCGTCGCACACCTCGTCCTGCCCGATGACCTTCGCTTTCAGCCGCTGTCTCAGATCATTGGCGTCGATCAGCACCGATATTCGGCTTTCGCCGGCCACGAGGCGCTCCAGCGCGTTTTTGTTGGTGAGGCGGTCGAGAATATCCATGATCCACCTGTGGGATAGAAAGCGAGGCCACGCCCTCCCGGCGTGGAGCAGTCCGGCGACAACTGCGGCCCAGGCCATTGTCGCTACAGCAAAATAGAACCAGGAGCCGCGTGTGAGGAACGCATTGGCGGATTGCGTGGTGACGCCGGACTGAATCGCCAATTGGAGGGTGGACAAAATCCATAGGGGCAGCAACAGCAATGGCGCGTAACGCGTGAGCGCGGAGAGGAGCCGCTGCATGGCGCTATTCCAAAATCACCGGGATTGAAATTTGCTGCCCAACGCTCAGCACGGCGAGAGGCGCGGCTCCGTCCGGCCCGACGAGACCGACGGTGACTCCGCCGCCGCCGCCATCGACGACGCCGATGACCGTCGCCACCCCGTCGGAGGGAAAGGGGATCGCTACGGCGACCGGCTGCTTGGCGAGCCGGATCATTCGAGAAAATCCACCGCTTTGAATTTCGATTACATCGCCGTCCTCGGCGTCGGAATCGTAGAAGACGATCCAGACCAGCTTCGCCTGTCGCGAGGCGATATCCGCTTCCAGGCTCTCTTGCGCCTGCGACGAAAGCGCCATTTCGAGCATCGCCGCTTTCATCTCCCTCGGTTCGACCGAACGTAAGGCGACGGGCGGCCGGGCCTCGACGATAGACGCGCGACGCGCGATTTCCGCCGGAGAAATCCGATCCTCCGAGGAGCCGGTTATCTGCGCCGCGCCGATCAGTGCGGCCGTCGTGGCGGCGACGATTATCGGAATAGTCGGAAGCTTCGGCGCCGGCTTCGGCGTCGACTTGCAATCGGGGCGCGGAAAGCTGTCCATATCTACATGAACCAAGAAGATTATCAGGATGGTGATGAAGTATGATAACATATCGTCGATACGCTTGCGACCGGAATCGCTCGACGTTTGGGGTCGAGCGCGGCGCGCTCAAATCTCGCCGACGATATCGCTCGCGACTTCGGCGATCAAAGACCGCAGCCAGCGATGGGCGGGGTCGTGGCGGTAGCGCATGTGCCACGCCATCTCGACCGGGAAGGTTCCGAGATCGACGGGCGCCGGCAGCACCTTGAGCCGTCGGTCGTCGGCGAGGCGGCGGCAGATCAGGCGCGGCAAGGTCGCGCAATAATCGGTGACCGCCACCATCTCCGCGACCGCGAAGAAATTCGTCACTGAAATGGCGACGTCGCGCCGCAGCTCCTGTCGCGCCAGCGCCTGAAACAGCCCCACGCGCAGGCGGCCGGGCGGAACCACATTGACGTGGCGCAGCGCCTCGAACTGCTTCCTCGTGATCTTGTCGCCGATTTCGGGGTGGTCCGCCCGCACCACGCAGGCCAGGCTCTCCTCCATCAGATGCTGCACGACGAGATTGTCCGGCGGGTCGACGATACGGCCGAGAACCATCGCCGTGGCGCCGGAAACGACTCCGGTCTCGGCGAGGTCATTGCCATAGGGCGTGAGACGCAAAGTGACTCCCGGCGCGATCCGCCCGAGCCGCGCGACGATCGCCGGCGCCAGCACATATTCGACATAGCTGTTGGGTGCGATGGTGAAGAGACGCTCGGCCTTCGCCGGATCGAAATCCTGCTGGCCCAGCACGGCGTCGTCGAGCTTCGTCAGCGCATCGGCGACCACCGGAGCGAGCTCCAGAGCGATCGGGGTCGGCTGCACGCCGTAGCGCCCGCGGATGAAAAGCTGATCTTGCAGCATCGCCCGTAGCCGCGCCAAGGCATTGGACATGGCCGGCTGGGTCATGCCGAGCCGCTCCGCCGCGCGAGTGACGCTGCGCTCCTCCATCAGGGCGACGAAGATGGGCAGCAGGTTCAGATCATAGCGCATCAGTTATAATCCCATACCTATATCTAGAATAAAAGAAATAAAGCTGCAGAATGATAGGCGCAGGCGCATGTTGGCGGCGTCCAAGGGGACGTGAGCCAATGGAGGCTGCAATGACCAAGGGGAAAGTGCTGGCGATCGGCTCCAACGCCACACGGATCGAGGTCCAGGGCGGCGGCTGGGGCGCGACCGGTCAATATCTCAACGAAACCGTCATCCCCGCCATGGCGCTGATCGACGCCGGCTATGAGATCGTCCTCGCCACGCCCGACGGAACCAAGCCGCATATCGACGCAACGTCGGACACGGCCGCGCATTTCGACAGCGACGAGGCCGCCTATCGGCGCGCGAAAAGCTTCTACGCCGAGCATCCCGCGATGAACGCGCCACGCAAGCTGCGCGAGGTCATCGCGGAAGGCCTCGACCTTTATGTCGGCGTCTTCGTTCCCGGCGGACACGCGCCGATCACAGACCTCATGCAGGATCGCGAAATGGGCGAAGTCCTTCGCCATTTCCACGAAAGCGCCAAGCCCACCGCCCTACTCTGCCACGGCCCGATTGCGGTGGTCGCGGCGATGCCGCACGCTCGCGAATTCCGCGCGGCGCTGATCGCCGGCGCCGTCGAGATCGCCAGGAAATGGGCCGAGGGCTGGCAATATGCCGGCTATAGGATGACCGTCTTCTCAGCGAGCGAGGAGACGGTCGCCGAGAACCAAATCCTCCATGCGAAGCTCTATTTCGACATGCCCTTCGCGCTGACGGCGGCAGGCGGCGAGGTTTCCGTCGGCGCGGTCGACTTCGCGCCGCATGTCGTCATCGACCGCGAGCTCATCACCGGACAGAACCCGCGCTCCGATCATCCGATCGCCGCGGCCCTCATCGCGGCGTTGGATCGCTCGCTCGCGCCGACATGAGCAAATGAAATGAGAACGCGCATGACTGGCGGGGCGCTGCGCATGCGCGTCGCGCTCCTCGCGACAGTCGAAGGACAGACAGCAATGACTGTGAAAATCATCGCTCTGCTCACCGCCAGACCCGACAAGCAAGAGGCGCTCGAAGCGCTGCTCGCCGGCATGATCGCGCCGAGCCGCGCAGAGCCGGGCAATCTGCGCTACGATCTATGGCGCGACCAGGCCGACCCCACGCGCTTCGTGCTCGACGAGCTCTACACGAACAGCGAAGCAGTTGCGGCGCATCGCGAGACGCCCCATTTCCACGCCTATCTCGCGGCGATCAATGATCTCGCCGAACGGACGGCCTTGTCGCTCGACCCCGTCCAGGTGGGCTGACCGTCCAATCATCATCTCCGGCGGTGCGAGAAGGCCGGAACCGTCGACCACGTCTCCGGCGGAAGCCGAACACGCGCGACAAAAGAGGATTTGCATCATGAGCGAAGGCATCGAAGGCAAGGTCGTGCTCATCACCGGCGGCGGCGTCGGACTCGGCGCCGAGACCGCGCGCCATCTCGCCGCGCGCGGCGCCCGCATCGCCGTCGCAGCGCGCCGCAAGGACAAGCTCGATGAGGTCGTAGCCGAGATCACGAAAGCGGGCGGAGAGGCGCGCGCCTATCCTTTGGATGTGACCGACAAGCATCAGGTCAAGGCGGTCGTCGATGCGGCGGTCGCCGATTTCGGCCGCCTCGACGTCATCGTCAACAATGCCGGGCTGATGCCGATCCGTCCCATGATCGAAGTGAACACCGAGGAATGGGACGCGATGATCGACGTCAATCTGAAGGGCGTGCTCTATGGAATCGCCGCCGCTCTGCCGATCTTCGTCGCGCAGGACAGCGGCCATATCATCAACATCAGCTCCGTCGCCGGCACAAAGGTCTTCGCGCCGGGTGGCACGGTCTATTCGGGCACGAAATTCGCCGTGCGCGCGATCTCCGAGGGGCTCCGGCAAGAAATCGGCGGCAAGATCCGCGTCACCTCGATCGAGCCGGGCGCCGTCGACAGCGACCTCAAATATTCGACGACGAGCGGCGCCCGCGCGACTGTAATGGATTTTTACAAGATCGCTATTCCGGCCGCTTCCGTCGCGCGCGCCATCGCTTTCGCGATCGAGCAGCCCGCCGATGTAGACATCAATGAAATCGTGCTGCGCCCGACTACGCAGGAATTCTGATCGACCAGGGTCCGGCGGCAGGCCGGAAGGCCGCCGCCGGAGGAGCCAAAGGATGGAAACGGTGAGCATACAGAAGCTTCTGCCAAGCAAGCTCGGCTTCGGCGCCGCCCCGCTCGGCAATATGTTTCGCGACATTCCAGAGGAGGAGGCGCGCGCGACTGTGGAGGCCGCCTGGAACGACGGCGTCCGCTATTTCGACACGGCGCCCTTCTATGGCGCCGGCCTCGCGGAACTCCGCTTGGGCGAGGCCTTGGCGGGCAAGCCGCGCGAGGATTACGTCATCAGCACCAAGGTGGGCCGCGTCATCCTCGACGAGGTCGAGGACATCGGCGCCCGCGATCTCGGCGAGACGAGCGGTGTCTTCGCTCATGGCCGTCCGAACCGCATCGTCAATGATTATTCGGAGAGCGCGACGCTGCGCTCGCTGGAAGACAGCCTGAAGCGCATGAGGACAGACCATATCGACTTCGTCTTCGTCCATGACGTGGCGCAGGACTTCTATGGCGACGAGTGGCTGGCCATGTTCGAGAGCGCGCGCCTCGGAGCCTTTCGCGCACTCGACCGGCTGCGCGAGGAGGGCGTGATCGCGGGATGGGGCCTCGGCGTCAACCGCGTCGAGCCGATCGAGATCGTGATGGAGCTCGACGAGCCGCGTCCCGACATATTTCTGCTCGCCGGCCGCTACACGCTGCTCGACCATGAAAAGGCGCTTCAGCGCGTGATGCCGATGGCGGCGGAACGCGGTCTGCGCATCGTCGTGGGCGGACCCTATAGCTCGGGCGCGCTGGTGGGCGGACCCAATTTCGAATATGCGCCGGCGACGCCGGCCATTCTCGACAAGGTCGCGCGGATCAAAGCGATCGCCGACGAGCATGGAGTCGGCATGAAGGCGGCCGGGCTGCAATTCTCGCTCGCGCATCCGGCGGTCGCGGCGGCGATACCCGGCGCGAGCCGTCCGAGCCGCATTGCAGAGGATCGCGCCGCCATGGATGAGATCATTCCGGCAGAGTTTTGGCGCCGTCTGCGCGACGCCGGCCTCATCCACCCTGCCGCGCCCACTCCTGTCGCACGGTGACAGGGCTCGCCGGCTCGATCCGAGCGGGCCATTCGCGCCATTCGCCGCCGCAACCATTTCGCGGCCGAGCCGACCGATTACGCACGCCTCAAAGATAGCCGCGGCGGATCACGGATTCCGTCGCGGCGCCGGAGTGCTACAAATGCGCGTGACACCACTCGGCCAGCATCGCCGGACGTGATGCGACGCCAATGACTTGCGCATTCTGGCGCCCGGGGGCGGTATCCCCCCGCCCCAGCCAGAATTCCACAAATTACTGGAATCACTAGAAAATCGCCTTAGCTGGGGCGAGTTTCCACATCCCTTGTGACACATGGCTTCACAGCTTCGCTCTTCAGCGAATCTCCCGGCGCACTGGCGTAGGTCTGGACGAGCGTTCGGCGTCGGCTCGCTCGTTTTCTGTTCCGCTCGGCCGGCCGAGGCCTCCGGCTCGGGCGTGCAGATGCGCGCCGCGCCGAGCGCGACCATCTCCTCGCAACAGACCGCTTGCAGGATTTTCGCTGTCCCGCTCTGACGGCTCGGCGGCGCCAGCCGCTGCACCGGCGCCAGGAAAGTCGGCCTGCTTTGCTGTGCTTTGACGGAATGCTGTCGATCGAGCCGCGCCGTTCGATCCATGTGGCGATTCTGCAACAGGCGATGCGCATTCGCCTGGCGTCTGGTCCTCCGCCCTTGACTCGGCGCAGGATCCAGAGGTTCCGTGAGCAGCATGGACAAGTCCGCGCCTTGGACGAAGAGGGGCGCCCGCATTTTGATTGCGGGACTATTGGCGTGGGTCCTCGTCATTCAAGGCCTGACAGCCGCGGCGTCGGCGCGCTGGAACGTCGTGGACGGCGGCGCCGTCTCGGCGGATTTCGTTCGCTGCGCGGCCGACAGCGACGCTGGCGACCATCGACATTCGCCCGTGCGGCACATTTCCTGTTCCTGCTGCATCCCATGCCGCTCCGGCCAATTCGGCGTCCTCGGCGATAGTGCCGCGGCGACGCCGGACAGCATGAGACCATCATTTCCGATCGCCGGCGCCATTTCCACCTATTTCCTCCTGATCGGAGAACCGGCGTCGCCCCTCGGCTGGATCACCTCTTGGTCACAGCGCGCGCCGCCTCGGCTCGCATAGCCTTTTTGCTTCGCCGCCAGCGGCGCGCAGACGCATTGCCCCGATCGGGGGCGGCGGAGCCTGCCCGAGACTCTCCCTCGCTCCTGCCGGAGCCCCTCATGCTCGACGACAAAAAGTCGCTTCTGCGCGCGCTGTTCTTGCGTAACCGGCGCGAGTTGCTCGGCTATCTCACGCGGAAAGTCGGGGCCGACAATGCTGCGGATCTCCTCCAGGAGACCTTTCTCAGGGCGCTGCGCCATGAGAGCTTGGAGACCGTCCTCGATCCGCCGGCCTTCCTCCAGCGGATCGCCGCCAATCTCAGCCTGGATTTCGCCCGCCGGCGCAGGACCGAGACGCGCTATCTCGAATATGTCGATTATTTCGTCGACGCCCCGTCCGACGCGGCCACGCCCGACGAGATTCTCGAATACAAGAAGAAATCGCAGAGGCTCGACGCGGCGATCCGAGCACTGCCGCCCCGCTGCCGCGACGTGTTCCTCATGGCCGTGTTCGAGGACATCCCCATGAGCGAGGTGGCGCGCCGGCTCGGCATTTCGGACAGAATGGCGCGCAAGCATATGGCCAGCGCCATCCGGCTGTGCCGCGCCGCTCTGGATTGAGACGAAATTTTCGCGGGCGAGGTTCCGTTTTGTCCGCCTTCGCCGTCGGAATAGACGATAGCCCTCGGCCGCCTCTGGGACTTCGAAATGCGCCAAGACCCGAAAGACTCCGATGAAGACCCCGCCCGCGAGGCCGCCATCGCCTGGTGGGTCGCGCGCCGATCCGGCCCGCTGCCGCCGTCGGAAGAGGTCGCCTTTCAGGCGTGGCTCGCGCGCGATCCGGCGCATCGCGCGGCCTTCGCCGATATTTCCGGCATGGTCCGACATGTGCGGAGCATGGAGCCCGCGCTCTACGCGCACGTGCGTGTCCCTGCGGTCCGGCGCTATGAGCGACCGGCGGCCGCCCTCGCCGCCGCCGCCGCATTCGCCTTGCTTCTGGGCTTCGACGATCTTTCGATCGCCCTGCGCGCCGATCGCTCCACGGGCGTCGGCGAGATCCGCTCTATCGTCCTGGACGACGGCTCCAAGGCGCATCTCGACGCGCGCTCGGCGATCACGCTGCGATATGCGGCGGGCGAGAGGCGCGTGGTCCTGCTGCGTGGCGAGGCCTTGTTCGAGGTCGCGCCGAACCCGGCCCGTCCTTTCGTGGTGGAAGCGGCCGAGGGGACCGTCACGGCGCTGGGCACGGCTTTCGACGTGGCGCTGATCGGCGATGGCGCGCGCGTCACGGTGACGGAGCATAGGGTGGAGGTCCGCAGCGGCGGCGGGAATGTCGTCGTCGAGGAGGGGCGGCAGTCCTCCTATGACCGCGACAGGCCGGCGGCCGCGCCTGTATCCCAGGACGTGGACGCTGCGACGGCGTGGCGGCGCGGCAAGCTGATCGTCGAGGATCAGCCTCTGGGCGAAGTGCTGGCCGTGCTCGGCCGTCATCGCCACGGCTATGTTTTTTGCCTGCGCGCATCAGATTGCGCGCGCCGCGTCACCGGCGTGTTCGGCGCCGACGATCCGATGCGTACGCTCAGGGAGATGGAGCAGGCGCTCGGGCTCCGCGCCACATTTCTCACGGATTATGTGATCGTCCTGCACGAGTGAGGGCCACGGGGCCTTTCGCGGGGAAGAAAATTTTCGAGAGCCGGTTCCGGTTTCCATTTCGAGCGCGTCGGATAGACGGGGACAGCAATGAGCCCCATCACTGCTCGAAGGGAAACGAAGATGGCGGCGAGGGCGAGAGGGCGAAACAAGGACGCGCGTATGAGTTCGACAGTCGCGGCGGCGGCGCTCGGCGCACTCACGATCGGGACGGGCCAGCCAGCGCCCGCGCGGGCGGCGATTCCTCCGGATTTGCCGATCTATATCTCGCGCGACTACAGCATTTCGCCGGGGTCCCTCGGCTCCGCGCTCAACAGCTTCGCCGACAAGAGCGGGCTCCACATTCTCTATGACGCGCATGTCACGCGCCGCATGTCGTCGCCGGGACTTCGAGGCTCTTTTTCCGTCAAGGACGGGCTGGATCGCTTGCTCGAGGGCACCCGCCTCTCCTATCGCTTCTCCGACGATGGCGAGAGCGTGTCGATCCTGCTGGCGCAGGCGGACAATGGCGTGCGCAACGACGCTGGGGCGGAACAGCTGCCGCCGATCGACGTCGGCGCCGAAGGCAAGGACAAGCCCGGCGCGCGCGAGGCGGGAGGCGCGCCGCAGGGGCCGGGCGACCGATTCACCGGCTATAGAGCGGACACGGCGACCTCTGCGCTGAAGATGGATGCGCCGATCTTCAAGACGCCTGTCTCGGTGCAGGTCGTGACCCGCCAGACGATGGACGATCAGCAGGCGATCAGATTGATCGATACGGTGCTGACGAATTCGAGCGGCGTGCGGCCCAACCCGAGCTATGTCGAACAGTATAAGGTTCGCGGATTCACGACCTACCCCTATCGCAACGGATTGCAGCAATATTCGCAATACTTCCTCGACACCGCCAATGTGCAATCCATCGAGGTGCTGAAAGGCCCGGCCGCGATATTGTACGGCCGTGTCGAGCCCGGCGGCATCATCGACATAGTGACGAAACGTCCGCTCGAGGCGCCCTATTATTCTGTCCAGGAGCAAATCGGCTCCTATGGCCTCACGCGAACGACCGTCGACGCGACGGGGCCGGTGACATCCGACAAATCCGTGCTCTATCGCGTCAATGCGGCCTATCTTCACGCAGATTCGTTCCGCGATTTCGTCAGCGAGAGGAATGTCTTCGTCGCTCCGACCGTCTCGTGGCGCCCGATCGATCAATTCAAGATCAACATCGACTTCGAATATCTGCACAGAACCGCCGTCGACGATTTCGCTCTTTTTCCGGCGGTCGGCGGAACGCTGGCGCAGATTCCGCTGACGCGATATCTGCAACAGCCGGGGATACTCCAGAGCACGCCCGATCGCTTCGAGCGAAAGATGATCGCCTATGATTGGGAGTATCGCTTCGACTCCGATTGGAGCATCGCCAATCGACTGGCGTATACGAATTCGAACGCCAGAATCATGGACACCTATTCGACATCGTTCAACGCCGCGACCGGAAATTTGACCACAGCGCTCTACACCTCGCCGGGGTTCAATCAACAGATGCTGACGACGAACGTCGACATAAAGGGGAATGTCTCGACCGGACCGCTGCGGCATTCGTTGCTATTCGGCTATGATCATTTCAGTTATACATGGCCTATGGTGAATGTGTTCAACTCGAACACGCAAACGATAAATATATACAATCCGATCTATGTCGCGCTGCAAAATCCCTTCGCTTACGGGCCGTCCTGGGTTTTCCAGAGACAGAAATGGGACGGCGTCTATGGGCAGGACATGATTTCGGCCTTCGACGACCGCGTGCATCTGCTTCTCGGCGGACGGTTCGACTGGTCGCGCACGGGCTCGAGCACGAAATATGCGACCCCCGACATCGCCCGAGCCAGCTTCGCGGACCGCTACGACCATGGCTTCAGCCCGCGTATCGGCTTGAGCGTCCAGCCCCTGCCCTGGTTGAGCCTCTATGGCAATTTCACCCGATCGCTCGGGGCGAACAATGGTCAAACGGGCGTCGGGCAAGTTCTCCCGCCTCAGAAGGGCGAGCAGTTCGAAGGCGGCGTGAAGGTCGAGTTGCTCGACAAGCGCATCTCCGCCACCGCCGCCTATTTCGACATCGTCAAAACCAATATTCCGCAGCCAGACCCGGCCAACTCGAACAATTCGCTGCTGATCGGCAAGGTGCGCAGCCGCGGCGTCGAATTCGACGTCACGGGGCGCGTGGACGACAATTGGAGCGTTCTCGCCAATTACACGCATGACGACGTTCGCATCATGCAGGGCGTCCTCAACCCGAACTATCTGACCGCGATCGCCACGCAGCAATCCATCAAAGGCAATGCGCTACCTGGGAATCCGCGCAATTACGGCAATCTATGGGTGAAATACGACGCCGACGGACCATTGAGAGGTTTGAGCGTCGCCGGCGGCGTGACCGGCGTCGCCGACCAATTCGGCGACAATGCGAACTCCTACACGCTACCGACATACTTTCTGCTGAACGGGATGATTTCCTACCAATTCGCATATGAAGGCTACACATTCACCGCGCAGCTGAACGCCCGGAATCTAACCGACACGCGATATTTCATCTCGGCCGCCAACAGGACCACGGTCATGATCGGACAACCACAGAGCTTCATCGGGTCGCTGCGCGTGGAGTTCTGAGCCGTCCAAGCCGCATGGCTCCAGCGGGGCGCCGCGCCGCTCGATCACGGCCTCGCGACGCCACGGCTCGGACTGCCGAGCGACCGATTTATTCGACGCCCGCGACGCCTTCGGTCTCATGCGCCAGATCGAAGTCGCCGCCGGCGCCGATCCGGCGATCTTCGCCGCGTCGGCGCGCATATATCCGCCTCGCCCCCTTCATGGCGCCGGGAAGGAATGCTCATACCCTCTGGCTGTCCGATTTCACCTATATCTCGACTTGGCGAGACTTCATCTATGTGGCTTTCGTGATCGCCGCCCTCGCCCGGCGGATTGTCGGCCGGCGCGCCTCGCGCACGGCGCATGCGGCCTTCATGCTCGACGCGCTCGAGCAGGCGCTGCATGATCGTCGTCTCCCCTCGTCGCCATCCTCGACCGCCAAAGCGTGAAGAGCGCTGCATCCCCTCCTTCTGCCGACTGACGCAAGGCCTGCTCGAGCAAGTCATGATTAACGAGCTGTTCGGGCTGCTGGAGGGAAATGCGCATGTTCGTCAAAGGCGGGAGTCGTGCAGATCGAAAGGGCGTCGCAGCTGCAACGCTCATAGCCGCGTTGGGCGCCCCCGTCTCGAGTCTCGCCGATACGGCCCGTGAGATCAAAGCTTTGAAAGCGGAGCTGAAACGCCTCGAGACCAAGCTCGACGCCCAGTCCCGAGCAAATCGAGCGGCGACGGAGCGCCACGATCCGACGAAGTCCGCTCCGGCCGCGGCAGTCCCGCCACCCGTCTTCGTCAGCTTCAAGAACGGCCTCTATGTCGAGAGCGAGGACAAGAGCTTCGATTTCAAGGTCGGCGGACGCATCCATACGGACGGCGGCTTCGCCAGCTCGGCGGACACGATAAGGCGCAGCAATGTCGGCTTCCGCCGCGCCGAGCTCGAAGTGACCGGACGCGCCTATGGCAATTGGATCTATCGTTTCCAATATGATTTCGCCACCGCCGCCGGAGGCGTCGCCGGCATTCGCGACGCCTATCTCGCCTATCGCGCCAAATTCCTGCCCGAGTGGATCAGCGCCCAGCCGGTTTCCATCCAGATCGGCAATTTCCACGAGCCTTTCGGCCGGGAAACGCTCGATTCCGACAAGCACATCACCTTCCTCGAACGCAGCCTGACGGCCAATCTCGGTCCCGCACGCCACATTGGCGCAGCCGTCGGCGTCGGCGATGCGAGCTGGGCGCTCAAGGGCGGCATTTTCTCCACAAGCCCGCAGGACACGGCGAGCGCCCCGCCCACCGGAAACGCGCAATATTGGGACGCTTCGGCGCGCGCCGTCTATGCGCCCATTCACGAGGAGGATGCGCTGCTCCACCTCGGCGGATCCTTCGTCTATCATCGCCCCAATGGGACGACCGCAGCCACCGACGCCACCAATCTGACGCCCGGCGCCTCCGGCTTCGAGCGCGAGCTCACCGGAATTCTCGGCGCGGGCGGGGCGACGGTCCGAGTGCCCGCGGCGCAGGATCTCTCCTGCGCGGCCTCGGCGGCGACGCTCAATGTCGCGACGACCGGCGCCGGCCAGCTGGTCGCGCCTTTCGTGCAGCGGCCGAGCTGCCTGAAATATTCCTACAATTACGGCTTCGAAGCCGCCGCCGCCTATGGTCCGGTCTCTGTCGAGGCGGAATATGTCGGCGCTCAATATCAGCGCGACGCCACGCTCGCCTTCCTCTACGCAAATGGCGGCGGCGCGCAGCTGCATTACAGCGCCTATCATGTCGCTGCATCTTTGTTCCTCACCGGGGAATCGCGCGCCGCCTCCTACGAGGGCTATGACAAAAATTGGAGCACGCCCGGCACTTTCGCCGATGTGAAGATCAAGGACCCTCTGAACAAAGGCGGCTATGGCGCCGTCGAGGTCGCCGCGCGCTATGAGGGGATCAATCTGAACAATGGCGGGCTCGTCCCGGCGAGCTTCGTCTATCTGGCGACAGCCGCGGGTTCCGCTGCGCAAAAAGCCGTCGCCAATACGGCGACGCTCGGCGGCCGGCAGGAGAATCTCACCGTGGCTCTGAACTGGTACCCGGTGCGCGGCGTGCGCCTACAGGCGAATTGGACGCGCGCAATGACGCTGATCGCACCCGCCGATCGCGCATTTCTCAACGGCGATCATCCGAGCCTGTTCCTAGCGCGGGCGCAAGTTTTTTGGTGAAGCAGAGCGCAGCTTCGGGTCGATAAGAACTCGCTTCCAATGAAGGAATGAGCCTAACGAACGGCCCGATCGCCGCTCGCCAGAGTCGGCCTTGTCGTCAGGCCAGAGGCTCCTCGCCGGCGATGGTCGTGCGCGTCATCAGCCGACCGCTCTCAGCGTCATAGGGCGTGACGCGATGCATGGTTCCGGCATTGTCCCAGATGAGAAGATCGCCGACGCTCCATTCGTGCCGATAGACGAATCTCGGCGATATCGCCCATTGCGTGAGCTCGGCGAGAAGCGCGCCGCCTACATCCGGCGCCAGGCCTTCGATATGCGACGCCGTGCATCCGAGCACGAGCGACTTGCGTCCTGATTTATGCGTCCACACCAGCGGATGATCGTGCCCCTTGGAGAG
>NZ_LUUM01000286.1:0-60964 GCF_001644125.1 Methylosinus sp. R-45379 | reverse complement strand
CGCCATAGACTTCATACCCTTTGCCGAGCAGAAGCTGTGCGAGATAGGCCCCATCCTGTCCGGTAATGCCCGTCAGCAGCGCGCGTTTCGTCATGCGAAGAACCTCATAGCGGCCGGCTCCGCGCGCCCGGGAACGTCGCATCGCCTGCGTCTTGGACGCGGCGTCGGGCGGGGGCCGGCGATTCGGCCCGTGGAAGAGAGCCGTGGCGACGAGCGCTCGCGTCTTACAAAAGGCCTAGCCCGAAGGCAAGTCTCACGGCTTTTGGCGGCTCGCGGGGCTCTCTTTCAGGGACGAGCCGATTCATGATAGCGCAAGCGAGCAGCGAAAGAGGCGAAGAAAATGGCGCAGGCGGAAGCATTGGCGACGGACGAGCGAGAGTTGGGCGCGCTGATGGCCGATATCGGCGCCGGCGCCCGGCGGGCGGCGCGGGCGGTCGCTCTGGCTCCGGCAAAGACCAAGAATGCGGCTCTACATGCGGCCGCGGCGGAGCTGCGCCGGCGCATGCCGGAGCTGCTCGCCGCCAATGCGCTCGATGTCGCGGAGGCGAAAGCGCGCGGCACGGTCGCCTCTTATCTCGATCGGCTGACGCTCGATCCCGCGCGCGTCGAGGCGATGGCGCGCGGCCTCGAGGAGATCGCCGAGCTGGCCGATCCGGTCGGCCGGCTGCTGGCCTCCTTCGAGCGCCCCAATGGCCTCCTCATCGAGCGCGTGGCGACGCCGCTCGGCGTCATCGGGGTGATTTACGAGAGCCGGCCCAATGTCACCGCCGACGCCGGCGGCCTCTGCCTCAAGGCCGGCAACGCCGCCATTCTGCGCGGCGGCTCGGAGAGTCTGCGCTCCTCGCGCGCGATTCATGAGTGTCTCGTCGCCGGCCTCGTCGCGGCGGGGCTGCCGGAGGCGGCGATCTCGCTGGTCCCCGTCGCCGATCGCGCCGCCGTCGGCGCCATGCTGGCCGGGCTGGACGGCAATGTCGACGTCATCGTGCCGCGCGGCGGCAAGAGCCTCGTCGCGCGTGTGCAGCATGAGGCGCGCGTGCCGGTCTTCGCGCATCTCGAGGGCATTGTTCATGTCTTCGTCCACGCGCAAGCCGATCTCGACATGGCGAAACGCATTTTGCTGAACGCCAAGCTCCGTCGCACCGGAATTTGCGGCGCAGCCGAGACGCTGCTGGTCGATCGCGCGTGTGCCGCCACGCATCTTTCGCCGCTTGTGAAGATGCTGCTCGACGCCGGCTGCGAGGTGCGCGGCGACGACGCGACGCAGGATGTCGACGCGCGCGTGCTGCCGGCGAGCGAGGAGGATTGGCGCGCCGAATATCTCGACGCCATTATCGCCGTCCGCGTCGTCGATGGGCTGGAGGCGGCGATCGCGCATATAGAGACTTACGGCTCGCATCACACAGATTGCATCATCACGCAGAATGGGGATGTGGCGCGGCGCTTCATGGCGGAGGTGGATTCGGCGATCGTGCTGCACAACGCCTCGACGCAATTTGCCGATGGCGGCGAATTCGGCTTCGGCGCCGAGATCGGCATAGCGACGGGCCGCATGCATGCGCGCGGGCCGGTGGGGGTGGAGCAGCTCACCTCGTTCAAATATCGCGTGCACGGCGCCGGGCAGGTCAGAGGATGAGCGCGCGGAATCGTCGTGCGCGCTCCCTTCTCCCACTTGTGGGAGAAGGTGGCCCGACGCAGTCGGGTCGGATGAGGGTCGCCGAGGTTTTCCGCATGCGAGCCGAGTTGGTCCCAAAGAATGCTGTGGCCGCGAGGACCCTCATCCGACCTCGCTTCGCGAGGCCACCTTCTCCCACAAGTGGGAGAAGGAAGCGCGAACTTTCGAAGATCGTGCGATGATCCATTTGCCGCCTCACGCGCCGGGGATGCGCATCGGCCTCTTCGGCGGCTCTTTCGATCCGCCGCATGAAGGCCATGCCCATGTCTCGCAGGTGGCGTTGCAGAGGCTGGCGCTCGGTCGCCTCTGGTGGCTGGTGACGCCCGGCAATCCGCTGAAGGAGACCGCCGGCCTGCCGTCTCTGGCGCAGCGCATCGCCGCGGCGCAGAATATCGCTCGCGATCCGCGCATCATCGTCACGGGGCTCGAGGCGGAGATCGGCGCGCGCTATACAGCGGACACGCTGCGTTTTCTGCATCGGCGCTGTCCGGGCGTGCGCTTCGTCTGGATCATGGGCGCGGATAATCTGCTGCAATTCCACCGCTGGCGCGATTGGCAGGAGATCGCGCGCACGACGCCGATCGCCATCGTCGATCGGCCGGGCGCGACATTTCGCGCCGCCTCGGCCAAAGCGGCGCAACGCTTTGCGTCCGCGCGCCTGCCGGAGAGCGCGGCGGCGTTGCTCGCCGACATGCCGCCGCCGGCTTTCGTCTATCTGCATGCGCCGCGCGTCGCGCAGTCCTCCACCGCGCTGCGCAGCGCGAGATTATTTGCCGGCGCTGCGGCGCTGCCACCAGAGTAGAGCGGCCCCTAGGCCGATCATCGGCACCACGACCAGCACATAAGTCCAGACCGTGCCTTCGTCATAAGGGTGACTGTCGTAATAGCCGAACTCGACCGCCTGCTGATACGGATTGCGGAAGAAGAAGGTGACGAACACCCACAATGCGAGGATGACCGCCGTGAAGAACATCAGCTGACGGCTGGCGAGAAGACGCGGGATGTGGTCCTTCGGGGGTTCTTCTGTCATATCGGCCCTCCTGTGCGTGCATTATAGGACCGGCGGAACGAATGACGCCATAGGCCGGGGATCGCAACGGATATTTTTCGTCTTGCGCGCGCGATTGCGCCGCGAAATCATCGGCTCCGCTCGAGGCGGCCCGAATCGGAGCGCGCCGCGGCCATTCATTTTTCGCATTGCGGAGGCGTTCATGTTCGATGATTTGCTGGCCGGGTCGGAATTTCTGCACGGCGCTTCGGGCGCCGTGGTCTGGCTGTTCCTCGCATTCTCGGCGTGGTGGATCATGTTTCGCGCGCGTTTGGGACGGCGCGTGTTCCGTCATGGCGTCTCGATCGCGGCGCCTGTCGAGCGGGTCTGGTCCGCCTTCATCCTCGAGCCCTCGCCGCCCGGCGCGTTCCCGCTGGTCCTCGAGCAGACATTTCTCGAGGGAGAGCCGCTTCGGCACAAGGCCGTCGTCGGACTCGGCGGACGGTCGGGCAAGACGAGGACCCTGATTTCGCGCGTCGTCGGCATGAGACGATGCGAGCGGTTCGAGATCGAATATGAGACGATCGACGGAGCCGCCGTCGGCGCGGCCGATATGGTGCGGGCGCGCACGCGCTTCGCGGAAGCGGGCGGCGCGACGCAGCTGGAATTCGAGATCGACCAGCCGGTGAGAGGCGTCTTCGGCTATCTTTCGACCGCGCGCCTCTATCGGCAGGCCCTCGACCATTTGCGCGCGCATTGCGAGGACCGCGAGGCGCCGCGCGCGCAGCCGCTGGTCGGGAAAAAAGGCGCGGCCTGGCTCGCCGTGGCCGCCGTCGCGGCCACCACGCTCGTCGTCGGCGTCAACAATCCGAATATCGGCTGGCTCTGCGTGCTCGTCGCCGTCTGCGTCGAGCTTTCGATTCTCATTCACGAATATGGGCATTTTCTCGCCATGCGCTGGTTCGGCCATAGCGATGCGAGCGTTGTTCTCATTCCGTTCTTTGGCGGAGCGACGTTCGGCGCGCGCGCCGTGTCGAGCCGCTACGAACAAGCGATGATCGCGCTGGCCGGGCCCGCGATTTCCGCATTGGTCGTCCTGCCGCTGACGCCGCTCGCGCATTGGGGGCTACACGCCGCTCGGTCCGGAAGCGGCGACTCGACGTCGCTCGTCGGCTTTTCCGTGGTCGTTTTTCTGGGCGTTTCGGTTTCGATGAACCTGTTCAACCTCGCGCCGGTCGGAATGCTCGACGGCCGCAAGGTCGCCGACGCTCTCGCCCGCGGGCGCGCGGCGCGGCTGCTGATCAAATCCGCCATATCTGCGGCGATCGTATTTTCCTTGCTCGCATGCGAAAGCGAGAGCGACCTCGGCGTCGACTTGGCCCTGATCGTCGCCGTCTGGATCTATGATCTGAAAACGGCCGAGCCGCTCGACCTGCAGCTGGAGCCGATGACGCGCGGCCAATCGGCGACGACGCTGGCCGCGCTCGTCGCGACGTTCATCGTCTATGCCGGAGCGGCGCAATATTTTCTGCCGACGGCGACGGCGGCCTTGCAGAGCGATGCCGACGCTTCGACCACCGAATAGTCACACCGCCGCGCCGTAGAGATCATAGGCGTCGGCGCGGTCGATCTTCACCGTTACGATGTCGCCGGCGCGCAGCGGACGGCGCGAGGAGATATGCACCGTTCCGTCGATCTGCGGGGCGTCCGCCTTGCTGCGTCCACGCGCGAGGCCGGTCGCGCCGCCGCCCGGTTCGTCCACCAGAACTTGCAGGCGCTTGCCGATCTTCCGCTTCAGCAAGCGGGCGCTCACCTTCTGCTGGCGCTCCATGAAGCGCTTCCAGCGCTGGTCCTTCACCTCGGGCGGGATGGCGTCGAGCGGCAGATCATTGGCCGGCGCGCCGGCCACGGGCTCGTAGCGGAAGGCGCCGGCGCGGTCGATCTCCGCCTCCTCCAGCCAATCGAGCAGATAGGCGAAATCCTCCTCCGTCTCGCCGGGGAAGCCGACGATGAAGGTGGAGCGCAGCGCGAGATCGGGGCAGATGCGCCGCCACGCCTTTATCCGCTCCAGCGTCTTTTCCTCATTGGCGGGACGCTTCATCGCCTTCAGCACGGAAGGGGCGGCGTGCTGAAAGGGAATGTCGAGATAGGGCAGGATATTGCCCTGCGCCATCAGCTCGACGACCTCGTCCACATGCGGATAGGGGTAGACATAATGTAGCCGCACCCAGGCCCCGAGCGAGCCCAGCTCGCGTGTGAGATCCAAAAAGCGCGCGCGCACGCTGCGGTCGCCCCATTGGCTCTCGGAGTAGCGCAGATCGCGGCCATAGGCGCTCGTGTCCTGCGAGATGACGAGCAGCTCCTTGACGCCCGCCTTCACCAGCCGCTCGGCCTCGCGCAGCACCTCGCCGGCCGGTCGCGAGGCCAGTGAGCCGCGCAAATGCGGAATGATGCAGAAGGAGCAGCTGTTGTCGCAGCCTTCCGAGATTTTGAGATAGGCGTAATGGCGCGGCGTGAGCTTGACGCCCTGCTCGGGCACGAGATCGAGAAACGGATCATGGCTCGGCGCGGCGGCGGCGTGGACGGCCTCGACCACGCTCTCATAGGCTTGCGGGCCGGTGATCGCGAGAACGTCGGGGAAGCGCTCGGTGATCGCCTGCGGTTCGGCGCCCATGCAGCCGGTGACGACGACCTTGCCATTCTCCTTCAGCGCCGCGCCGATCGCCTCCAGCGACTCGGCCTTGGCGCTGTCCAGAAAGCCGCAGGTGTTCACCACGACGACATCGGCCCCCGCATGGGTGCGCGAAAGCTCATAGCCTTCGGCGCGCAGGCGCGTGAGAATGCGCTCGCTGTCGACGAGCGCCTTGGGGCAGCCGAGCGAGACGAAGGAGACGCGCGGCGCCTCTTTGGCGGGCGCGGGCGGGTCGGAGGGGACGTTCTGCATGGGCGAAGGCTTGCCATGGCGCGCGCGCCGTGGCAATCGCCCCCGGCGCGGATCGAAACGTGAACTCGGCCGAACTCGAGCTGGGCCAATCTCGAGCTAGGCTTGGGGATTAACGAATTTTAAGGTTCGCGCCTCGCCGATCCCTGCTAGGCATGAGGTTTCCCCAGCGGCGCACGTCCGCCCGGGGTCAGAAGGAAGAGGCTGCACGCCGTTGCTCAGAACCGTCATACTCGGAACCGGATCCTACGCCCCCGCGAAGGTTCTGACCAACGCCGACCTCGAGAAAATGGTCGCGACCAATGGCGCCTGGATCGTCAGCCGCACCGGGATCGAGGAGCGGCGCATCGCCGCGCCGGGCGAATCCACCTCCGATATGGCCGCCGCCGCGGCGAAAAACGCGCTGGAGCTCGCCGGCGTCGATCCGCGCGAGCTGGATCTCATCATCGTCGCCACCGTGACCGGCGACGCTCAGACGCCCGCCTGCGCCGCCTTTCTGCAGGCCAAGATCGGGGCCGAGAACGCTTTCGCCTTCGATGTCTCGGCCGCCTGCGCCGGCTCGCTCTATGCGCTCTCCATCGCCGATCAGTTCATCAAGACCGGCAAGGTCCGCCGGGCCCTGGTCGTCGGGGCGGAGACGCTGAGCCGCGTCGTCGATTGGACTAATCGCGAGACCTGCGTGCTGTTCGGCGACGCCGCCGGCGCCATGGTGCTGGGGCCGGGCGAAGAGGAGGGCCGCGGCCTGCTCTCCACCAGCCTGCGCACCGATGGGACCATGACCGGCATTCTCGGCATTCCGCGCGCCTATGATCCGCGTCAGGACGGGCCGACGCCGGGGGAGGCGCATAAGATCAAAATGCGTGGCCGCGAGGTCTATAAGGTCGCGCTGCGCCTATTGCCGGAGATCGTGACCGAGGCGCTGGCCATGGCCGGCCTCGAGGCGAAGGATGTCGATCACGTCATCGCGCATCAGGCCAACGCCCGCATCATAGAGGCGTCGCTGGCGCAGCTCGGCGTGCCGCTCGAGAAATGCTGGATGAATATTTCCCGCTTCGGCAACACGTCGAGCGCCTCCATGCCGATCACGCTGGACGAGGCCAATCGCGCCGGCCGGCTGAAGAAAGGCGATGTGATCGCGATGATGGCGATCGGCGCCGGAATGACCTGGGGCGGCGCGGTGCTGCGCTGGTAAGGCGTTTTCAACGTCGCGCCGTCTCCAGCGCCTGCAGCGCGGCGCGGCGGCCGGAGCCGATCGCGCTCTCGATAGAGGGGGCGCCTTCGACATGCTGGCCTGCGAAAACGATCGGCCCCAGAGGCGCGCAGGCGATGCGCCGCGGCGCCTGGGCGCGGTCGAGCTTTCCACTCGCGTCTCGCGTCGCGCCGAAGAGAAAGCCCGGCGGCGGCCGCAACATGCTGTGGCCCCACCGATAGAGGAAGAGCGCGCGCACATCGCGATCGAAATCGAAATCCACGCCGCGCATCAGCCGTGACAGATCGGCGCGGAGCGAGTCTTCGTAATCGGAGAAGGGCGTGTGCATCAGCTTCATGCGCGCTTCGGCGAGGCCGTCGAGCGGCGCGTCGCAGCCGCCATAGAAGGTGAGAATCGTTTGCCGCTCGGGATCGGCGCGCTTGTCGCTCATCCAATCGGCGACGATGTAATTGACGAAATGCCGGCCGCCCCACCAGCTCTGACTGTAACCGAGCCCGAGCTGCGATAAGGGCGCCGCGCGGCGCAGCGCCACATTGGCGGTGACGAGCGGCGCCGCATGGAATTGCGTCCAGGCCGCTTTGCGCGCGCCGTCGGAAAGATGCGCGACGAGATGGCGCGCGCTCTGCGCCGGAGCGGCGACGATGATCCGCTCGCCGAAGATGCGATGAAAGCGGCCATCCTGGAAATAGACGACACTCGCGCCCCGCGCCATCGCCTCGATCCGTAGCGCCGTGGCGTTGGTTTCGAAATGCGGCGGCGTCTCGCTCTGCGTCAGCCGGCGCAGCGTGCGGCGCGCGATTTCCGACGTTCCGCCCGGATAGGTGAAGACCGAGCCGCGGGTCAGCTCGCTCGACAAGAATGTGATGGCGCTGTGAGCGTTCACCTGCGCTGCTGTTCCGCCGAAAGCTGTCAGCGTATAGGCGGTGAAAAAGCGCGAGACGATCGCGTCGCAACCGAGCGTCGTCTCGAGATGCTGCGCGAGGCTGACGCTCGAGAGATCGTCGAGCGCGGGATCGCTCTCATCGGCCGGATCGGCGAGGCCTTTTTCGCCGAGCGCGCGGATCGCCGCGAAAGCGCGGGCGAAATCTTCCCGCAGGCGCGCGTCATAGGGAAGATGCGCGGCGCCGCGCTCGAATGTGTCTATGTTCCAGCCGTGCGCGCCGACGCCGAGGCCTGGCGCGAATTGGTCGAAATAAAAGCTGCTCTCCGGGCCGGGGACGCTCTGCGCCAGCCAATCGACGTCGATCGCGCGATAGAATTGCCTCAGCCAATCGGCGGAAGGCGCGGCTCCATAGGCGCCGGCGGTGGAGGCCGGGCTGGGGAGGGGCGGGGCGTCGTCACGGCCTGCATTGCCGCCGAGGACAGGCGCCGCCTCGAGGATCAGCAGGCGCGCCCGCGGGCGCTCGCGCAGCAGGTGATGCGCGGCGGAAAGGCCAGAAATGCCGCCGCCGATGACGATGAAGTCGAAGCTTCCGTTCGCATCGAGAACGGGAAAAGTTCCGGCGCTCTCGTCGCATCCCGGCGCGAGCGAGACGGAGCCTTTCTCGAACGTCAGGCGACCGTCGCGCAGCCAATGCGAGACGGCGAAGACGGAGGGAAGATTGCCGCCGCGCAGAGCGCGCGGATCGAGGCCGATCGGCCCGTCGCAGGTCCCGCCCGCGAATGCGCGCGCGGGAACGCTGCGCAAAACGGCGCCGCCCGCGGCGATCAGCAGGCCATTGAGAAAATCGCGTCGCGCTATGCCGTCGGGGAAGGGCGCTCGAGCCATTGGTCTCGCTCCTCCCTCGCCGGCGGCGGCGTCAGCGGCCGCCGGGCGTGAACATCATGCGCAGGCGCCCGCGGTGGCCGCGCTCGGCGAAAGCGCCGGGGCGCTTGACGCTATGCGGGACCTGCTCCTCCGGCGCGAAGGAGAGCGCGGAATGGCTGTTGCGCGCATGGGCCGCCGGGCCGAAGGAGGCGAGGCACCGATTATAGGCGTCCGCCGCCTGTATCTGCTCGCAATCGCCTATGTTGCGCGGTTCGGCCGCCGCCGCGCCGGCGGCGAGGCAAGAACCGGCGAGGCAAGCAATGAAGACGAAGCGAATCATGCGAAGCATCGTCATCCTCTGAGTTGGGCGCCCGTTTTCTTGCCCGCCTCTGTGACAATTTTGTGGGCGAGCGCCTCGATCTCCACATCGGTGAGCGTTTTGTCGCGGGGCTGCAGCCGCACGGCGACGCCGACCGATTTCTTACCCTCCGGCACGCCTTGTCCTTCGTAAATGTCGAAGACGCTGACATCGGTGATGAGCGCGCGATCGGCGCCCTGCACGGCGCGAATGAGATCTCCGGCCGGCTGGCCGCGATCCAGCAGAAAGGCGAAATCGCGCGAGACCGGCTGGAGATCGGAGAGCTCCAATTTCGCCTTGGCCTTGGTGGGCTTGGCCTTGGGCGCCGGAAGCGCGTCGAGAATAATCTCGAAAGCGGCGATCGGCCCCTCGACGTCGAGCGCTTGCAGCACGCGCGGATGCAATTCGCCGAAATGGCCGATGACCGCCTTGGGGCCGAATTGCAGCGTTGCCGAGCGGCCCGGATGGAGCCAGGAAGGCCCGCCGGCGACGATCTGCAAGCCGCCGGTGGCGACGCCGAGCGTCTGCAGCAGCGCGAGGGCGTCGGCCTTCACATCGAAGACGCCGACCGCGCGCTCCTTGCCCGACCAATGGCGGCCAGCGCCCGAGGGCAGAGCGAAGCCGCGGCGCAGGCCCGTGGCGGCGATCTTCTGGCCCTTCTCATCCTCGCCGAGGAAGATTTGCCCGACCTCGAACAGCGCGACATCGGGAAAGCCGCGCGCGGCGTTGCGGCCGGCGGCGGTCACGAGGCCGGGCAGCAGGCTCGGTCGCATGTCGGAGAGCTCGGCGGCGATCGGATTGGCGAGGGCGAGGCGATTGTCGTCGCTGCTTCCGAAAGCCTGCGCCTGCTCCTTGGAGACGAAGGACCAGGTGACGGCCTCGACGAGCCCACGCGCGGCGAGCGCGCGCCGCGCCGCGCGCGTGCGCTTCTGCAGCAGAGTGAGAACCGGCTCGGTTACGCCGGCGTTGCGCGGCAGCGGCGCGGCGGCGATGGTGTCGAAGCCGGCGATGCGGGCGATCTCCTCGACGAGATCGGCCTTGCCTTCAATGTCCGGGCGCCAGCTGGGGACGCCCACCAGCGCGTCCTCGCCCGCCGCTTCGACCGTGAAGCCGAGGCGCGTGAGTATGGCGGTCGATTCGTCTTTCGAGACGTCGAGGCCGGTGAGGCGCTTCGTCTCGCTCCAGGGGAAGCGCAGCTGGCGCGTCGGCGTTTCCGCCGAGCCGCAAATGGCGACATCCGAAGCCTCGCCGCCGCAGAATTCCAGCACCAGTTTCGTCGCCAGCTCGAGGCCGGGCAGAGCGAAGGCCGGATCGACGCCGCGCTCGAAACGATAGCGGGCGTCGGTGGAGATGCCGAGCTTGCGCCCCGTATGGGCGATATTGGCCGGATCCCACAGCGCGGTCTCGATCAGCACGTCCGTCGTGTCGTCGGAGCAGCCGGAATGCTCGCCGCCCATGACGCCAGCGAGAGATTCGGGGCCTTTGTCATCGGCGATGACGACCATGTCGGCATCGAGTCTATAGGTCTTGCCGTCGAGCGCGAGCAGCTCCTCGCCGGCGCGGGCGCGGCGCACCACGAGATCGCCGGCCACCTTCTTCGCGTCGAAGACATGCAGCGGACGCGCGCGGTCGAAGGTCAGATAATTGGTGATATCGACGAGCGCATTGATCGGGCGCAGGCCGATGGCGCGCAGGCGATCCTGCAACCAGGCCGGGCTCGGGCCATTCTTCACGCCGCGCACCAGACGCAGCGCGAAGAGCGGCGCGAGATGCTCGTCCGCATCCACGAAATCGAGCGTGACGCGCTGCGGAATGGCGAAGCCGCCCTCGAGCGTCTCGACCGCCGGCGTCTTCAGCGTTCCGAGGCCCGCGGCGGCGAGATCGCGCGCAATGCCGTAAATGCCGGCGGCGTCGGAGCGGTTGGGCGTAAGATTGATCTCTATGACCGGATCGTCGAGCCCTGCCCATTGCGCGTAGACCGCGCCGATGGGGGCGTCCTCTGGCAGCTCGATGATGCCGTCGTGATCGTTGGAGAGTTCCAGCTCGGCGGCCGAGCACAGCATGCCGAGCGATTCGACGCCGCGGATGACGCCCTTGCCGAGCGTGATCTTCTTGGCCGGAATATAGGTTCCCGGCGCGGAGAAGACGGTCTTCAATCCCGTGCGGGCATTGGGCGCGCCGCAGACGACCTGCACCGGCGCGCCTTCGCCGGTATCGACCATGCAGACGCGCAGGCGATCGGCGTTGGGATGCGGCTTGGCCTCGATCACATGCGCGATGCGGAAATCTTTCAGCTGCGCGGCGGGGTCGTGCAAGTGCTCGACCTCGAGGCCGATGCGCGTCAGAGTTTCGACGACCTGCTCGAGCGAGGCGCTCGTCTCGAGATGGTCTTTCAGCCAGGAGAGTGTGAGTTTCATGCGTCCAGCTTTCGAAAGCTTTCTGTCTATTGAATCGGCGGCGTCGCGCCCGGCGCTTTTTGACCGCGCAGCATGCTCGCGACGCTGATGTCTTCGTCGATCTGCGGCCAATGCATTCCCATCGGCATGAATTCGACGACATTGCGCGCCGAAGGCGAAGCGCTCGCGAGGCGGGGATACCACCATAGAGGCGTGCGCAACTCGCGGCCGTCGGCGAGCGTCACATTCAAGAAGCCGTCGTCGCAATGCGCGGCGATCGGGCGGCTATCCTCGATGTCAATTTGCAAAATAGTCATGCCACGCCTCCAGAAAGATATCGCGCTCCTCGCGCGTCTTTCGGATGATCTCGTTCAACTCCTTGGCGGAGTAACCGAGATTGATCGCGAGATTGAGGTCGTTCAGCCAGATTTTCGCTTCCTTGCCGTCCTTGACTACATGGATATGAGGCGGCTCCCATCCATCCGCCGAGTAGAAGAAGAAGCGATAGCCTCGCCATCGCAGCAGGGACGGCATGCCTCACCCGCTCAAGCCCCCCGCCAGCGTCGGGAAATCCAGCGGCCGGAATCCATAATGCGTCAGCCAGCGCGCGTCGGCCTCGAAGAAGGCGCGCAGATCGGACATGCCGTATTTCAGCATGGCGAGACGATCTATGCCGACGCCGAAGGCGAAGCCCTGATATTTGTCCGGATCGAGCCCGCAATTGCGCAGCACATTGGGATGCACCATGCCGCAGCCCAATATCTCCATCCAATCCTCGCCCTCGCCGAAGCGAATGTCGCCGTCCTTGCGGCGGCATTGCACATCCACTTCCGCGGAAGGCTCGGTGAAGGGGAAGAAGGAGGGGCGAAAGCGCATCTTCACCGATTTGACCTCGAAGAATGCCTTCAGAAACTCCTCCAGCACCCATTTCAAATGGCCCATATGGGTCGTCTCGTCGATGACGAGCCCCTCGACCTGATGGAACATGGGCGTATGCGTCTGGTCGCTGTCGCAGCGATAGGTGCGGCCGGGGCAGATCACGCGGATCGGCGGCGCCTTGCTCAGCATGGTGCGCACCTGCACTGGGCTCGTATGCGTGCGCAGCAGCTTGCGCTTGCCGTCGGCGCCCGGCGGGAAGAAGAAAGTGTCGTGCATCTCCCGCGCGGGATGCCCCTCGGGGAAGTTCAGCTTGGTGAAGTTGTAATCGTCGCTTTCAATGTCCGGACCCTCGGCGACGGAGAAGCCCATATCGGCGAAGATCGCGGTCAATTCGTCCATCACTTGCGAGATCGGATGAATGCGGCCGAGCTCCTGGCCGCTCTCCTGCACCGGCAGCGTCACATCCACGGTCTCGGCGGAAAGGCGCTTCTCCAGCGCCTCGGCCTGAAGGACGTCGCGACGCGCGGCGATCGCCTCTTGGGCCTTGTCCTTCAGCGCATTGATCTTGGCGCCTTCGGTCTTGCGGTCATCGGGCGACATTTTGCCGAGCGTCGCCAGCAGCGCCGAAATGCTTCCCTTCTTGCCCAGCGCGCCGACGCGCACGGCCTCGAGCGCGGCCTCGTCGGCCGCCGCCGCGATCGCCGCCAGAGTCTCGGTCTCCAGTTCCGCTATATCCGTCATCGTCCCGCCACGGCTTTTGATTTTCTGGGGCGGGTTGTGCCACGCTCGGCAGGCGATGTCGAGAACGCGGGCGGGGCGCCGCGCCCCGCCGCTCGATCCCTCAGCGTCGAGTTCGCATGTTCTTTTTACGAAAACCGCTTCGCACTATTCGGGAGCATGCTCTAGATTTTCCAGCGCAGCGCCATGCCGGCCTGCCAATTTTTGGAGAGCTGCGGCCCCTCGAGGCTCTGATAGACGGGAATGCCCGCCTCCAGCGCGATGGTGAGCGCCTCCTGGCCGATGAGGCCGCCGCCGATCGTCGCGCCGCCCCATAGCTCCACGCGCTGGCCGCCGTAGAAATTGGGATTGGCCGCCTGCGCCTTGCCGCGGATCATCGGATCGAGTCCGCGAATCTCGCCCTGCGTCGTCGCGTTGACGCGGAAAGTGGTGGTAAGGCCCTTTATCCAGCTATAGCCGGCCCAGCCGTTGAACTCGTGCAGATCGCCGTAGAGATAGCCTTCCGGATTGGCGGCCAGCGGAAAGCGGCCGCGGTAGGAGAGGCCCCAGGACCATTTGTCGATATGCCCGGCGTAGACGATTCCGGGCATGACGTCGAAAGTGCCGGCGCCGGGCTGCAATGCGTAGAAGGCGCGGCTCGTCGCATAGCTGCCGTCCGGCAGCAGCAGGCGGAATGTGTTGTGGGTGCTTCCCGTCGGGAAGCTCATGCCCAGATTGAGCTGAATGCGATGTATCGGGTCCTGATAGGCGCGATAGATCGTCGAGGCGGTGAAATCGGTGAGGCCGTCGGTTCCCGTATGGCTGAGCCCGAGTCGGTTGAGACTCGTCGGCCCTTGGAATGTCAGCATGTCGAGATTGCGCTCGATCATGCCGCCGGTAACGACAACGGACAGATAATTGGTGATTCCATAGGCGAGCGCCAGCGTTTGCGAGGCGACGGAGACATTCTGCGGCACCAGCCGGAGCTTCGATGTCGGATGGCCGAACCAGGGCGTCGTCGCGACGACCTCCTCCGAAGAAACCTGCCGCGTTCCCTTCAGCGTATGCGAGAGATTGGCGAATTGCGGAATGATGGAGACGACGAGCTTGCCGGCGGCCGGCATATCGGCGCCGAAGACGCCGAGCGGCGCGGGCGGCGGCGGAGCAGAGGCGGCGACATCGGGCGCGGGCGCGGCGACGAGCTTGGCGGGCGCGTCCGCCGCTGCGGCCTCTCCGACGCAGACGCCGAGCAGAGCGGCGGCGACGGCCAAAGTCTTCGCGCTCACAAAGATCGGGCGCGGCGGAGCGCTTCGTTTCATTCTCATCATTTTCGTGTCTGCCCCTCGTCGGCGTCGCGCTCCGTCGGGGCGCGACGGACAAAAAAAGCCGCCGTCCAACGATCGCGCTTTGGGCGCGACTCGATCGGAACAGCGGCGTTGCTGATCTTGGCCCCTCTTTGGGCCACGCCGAGGCTCACGCCACGGCGGGAGACTACTCGCAATCTGGGCGCCAGACCAGCGCCGCGAGCCTCATCTCGACAATTCAGCTATTTGTGAAAAGCGGCTCTGCAGCAACGCGAAAACGCGCCTGCAAATCATGCGACCGGCGCCGAATTGCTGTGCGATTTTCGGCGCTTCATCAGCCGCGAAGCAGCGCCCGCGCGGTCTCGGCGATCACCGCTTCCTCATTGGTGGGAAGCACGAGGGCCTCGATGCGGCTCGACGGCGCGCTGATGATCTGAGCATTCGCCGCATTCGCCTCATCGTCGAGGGCGAGGCCGAGAAAACCGAGATAGGCGCAGATGCGCGCGCGCATGGACGGCGAATTCTCGCCGACGCCGGCCGTGAAGACGAGACGGTCGAGCCCGTTCAGCGCGCTCGCCAGCGAGCCGATCTCGCGTGCGGCGCGATAGGCGAAGAGCGCCATTGCCTCCTCCGCCGCGGGGGAAGCGCTCGCCTCGAGCGCGCGCAGATCGTCGCTGATCGCGGAGACGCCGAGCAGGCCGGATCGCTCATAGAGCAGCGCATGGACCTCTTTGGGCGAAAAGCCCTCCTGCATCACGAGATGCAGCAGCAGGCCCGGATCGATCGCGCCGCTGCGCGTGCCCATCATCAGCCCGTCGAGCGCGGTGAAGCCCATTGTCGTGGCGACGCTCTCGAGATCGCGCATGGCGCAGAGGCTGGCGCCATGGCCGAGATGCGCGACGATCGCGCGGCCCGGCGCGCGCTCGAGGCGGCGCAGCTCTTCCGCGATGAATTGATAGGAGAGGCCGTGAAAGCCGTAGCGCAGCACGCCGCGCTCGGCGAATTCGCGCGGCAGCGGAAACAGCTGCGCGAGACGGGGCTGCGTGCGGTGAAAGGCCGTGTCGAAACAGGCGATCTGCGGCAGGTTCGGCGCGCTGTCGAGCAGGCTGCGGATCGGCGCGAGATTATGTGGCTGATGGCTCGGCGCGAGCGGCGAGAGCGCCTCCAGCTGCCGCAAAATGTCCGGCGTCACCAGGACCGGGCGGTCGAATTCCGCGCCGCCATGGACGATCCTATGCCCAACGGCGGCGAGGGGAAGCTCCGCCAGCCGCTCGCCGATCGCCGAGATGAGCCAGCGCGCCGCGCCTTCATGGTCTATGTCCGGCGCGGGGCCGGGGCCTGCGGAGAGCGCCGCCGCGACCTCGCCTTTGACAGAAAAGCGCGCCGGCTGGTCTTTCTCCTTTATGGCGGTGACGCCGCCGCGGCAAAGAGGCGCGAGCGTCGCCGCATCATAGAGCGCGAATTTGAGGCTCGAGGAGCCGGCGTTGAGCGCCAATAGGACTTTCGCCGCAGCGCTCACACACCCTCCACCACGCGATGGGCGAAGAGCTGCGCCAGCGCGCAGGAGACGATGCGGGCGCGCACGCCATCGGCGCGGCTCGTCAGCACGATCGGCGCGCGGGCGCCGAGCACGATGCCGGCGTCCTCGGCGTCGGCGAGATAGACGAGCTGCTTGGCGAGAATATTGCCGGCCTCGAGATCGGGGACGAGGAGAATGTCGGCATAGCCGGCGACATTGGAGACAATGCCTTTCGCCTTCGCCGCCTCCGGCGAGATGGCGTTGTCGAAGGCGAGAGGCCCGTCCACATCGGCGCCGGTGATCTGGCCGCGATCGGCCATTTTGCACAGCGCCGCCGCCTCTATCGTCGAGGGGATCTTGGCGTCGACCGTCTCCACGGCGGAAAGAACAGCGAGCTTGGGGCGCTCTATGCCGAGCGCATGCGCGAGGTCTATGGCGTTCTGCGCAATGTCGCGCTTCTCTGCGAGCGTGGGGGCGATGTTGATCGCCGCGTCGGTGACGAGCAGAGGCTTGCAGTAATTGGGCACGTCGAGAACGAAGACATGGCTGACGCGCCGCTCGGTGCGCAGGCCCGTTCCCTCGCGCACCACGGCCCCCATCAGTTCATCGGTGTGGAGCGAGCCTTTCATCAGCGCCTCGAGCTCGCCGCGCCGCACCAGCTCGACGGCGGCGTCGGCGGCGGCGTGGCTATGGGGCGCGTCGATGATCTCGACGCCCTCGAGCGAGAGATTGGCCGCGGCGGCTGCGGCCATGATTTTGGCGCGCGGCCCGACCAGAACGGGAGTGATGAGCCCCTGATCGCGTGCGGCGAGCGCGCCTTGCACGGAAACCGCGTCGCAAGGATGCACCACGCCGATGCGAATGGGCCGCATCGCGCGGCAACGCTCGAGCAGCGACTCGAAATACAAGCCGCAAGGCGCGCCGGAGCCCGCGACATCGCGCCGGAACAGCATCAGACCTCCTTGTGACCTTCGCTCGCTCCCGCGATCAGTCGGCGGGCGCGGCTCCGGCCTCGCTTTCGGCGCGTAGCGCCGCCGCTTCGGTCCGCACGCAGGTGTCGCTCACCCGCTTCTCGGTCGGCTGCAGCCCGATCCAGGCGCCGATCCGCTCAGGATCGAAGCCCGCCTCGCAGCGGCCGCCGACCTTGATGAGCGGCCTGCGGATCAATATCGGATCGATGATCATCATGACCAGCGCCGCCTGCGGCGTGACGGTCTCTATGTCGATCTCGCCGGATTTGACGCGCGGCGCCGCGAGATTGAACCATTCGCGCACCGGCGTCTCGCCGAAATAAGGCCGCAGGCTGGAGACGCTCCAAGGCTCGGCGAGCAGATTGCGCACCTGCAGCGCATGGCCGGAGGAGAGCAGCAGAGCCTTTTGACGCGCATTTCCGGCGCAGCCGGGTTTCTCGTAGAAGATAACGTCGGCCATACGTCACCTCGATGAGCGAATACCGAAGAAGGAGCTTTGTCTCTTTCATAGCGCATTTTTGTGCGCCGCGGAACGGCCGTGATTCGTTCGGGAGGAGAATTTTAACGAATCAGAAACCATTGGCGGTGAAGCGCCGATGACCGCGCGTCTTTACTTAGAAGGGCATGACGCGCCGATGACAGCGCGTCTCGCGAAGGGGCGGGCCGCGCGTTTCATAAAGAGGCATGCCGCGCCGATGACGGCGCGGTCGTTTCATAAAGAGGAAGGTGAGAAGGCCGCGTCTATTCGGTCGCGCCGAATTTATGCAAATGCGCGCCATGCGTGGAGAGCCAGCCCTCGGCGCGATCCGTCTCCGCGCAGAGGCGCCGCGTCAGCGCCCAGAATCGATCCGAATGATCGAGATATTCGAGATGGGCGACCTCATGCGCGGCGAGATAGTCGAGCACGAAAGCGGGCGCCATGATGAGCCGCCAGGAGAAATTCAGCGAGCCCGACGCCGAGCAGGAGCCCCAGCGGCTCACCGTGTCGCGCAATCCGACGCTGCGCGCGGGCAGGCCGAGCGCGCGCGTGTGGCGCTCCACCGCCGCCTCGAGATCGTGGCGCGCCTCGCGCTTCAGAAAATCGACGATGCGGCGATGCACATGCTCCTCGCGGCCGGCGACGCAGAGGTCGAAACCGTCGCAGAGCGCCGTGTCGAGAGCAAAACGCGTCTCCGCCCACACGGTCCCGCGCGCGCTGGGGCGATGCGCGATGGAATGATCGACGCCGCGCAGCGGCACGACGGCGCCGTCGCGAAAGGGAATCGTGTCCGGCAGCCGGTTGAGCCGCGCGGCGATCCAGGCGGCGTGACGCTCGGTGAACTCGCGCGCCTCGCGTAAGGAGGCGCGCGCGGGCATTGTGAGCACGGCGTCGCGCGCAGCGAAGCGCACGCGCAGCGTGAAGCGTCGCGCGCTGCGCAGACGGCGCAGCGAGACGGTGAGCGTCTCGCCCGCATGTGTGAGTGTCAGGGCGGTGGAGCCCGCGGCTTTCGCGAGCCCGTCGCGTCGAAGACGAAGCATGATTCGATGCTAACGCAAAGCCGCGCCGAGTCGCGACAGGGAAGTTCGCGACTTACGCAAAAAAATGTCGACTGTGTCGTTTCTGCGTCTCTGCGTCTTCGCGTCTCGGCGTCTCGCGTCACAGAAAGCGTTCGAGATCGCGCGCGGCGTCGGCGGGCTTGCGTCCGACATTGAAGGAGCTGACGAAGCGGCCGTTCTTGTCCATCAGATAGACGACGGTCGTGTGGTCGACCGCATAGTCCTCGCCGCTTTCCGCAGCCTTCTTCGAATAGATGCGATATTCCTTCAGCATCGGATCGAGCTGCGCGCGCTCGCCGGAGACGCCGACGATGCGCGGATCGAAATTGGAGAGATAGTCCTTGAGCACGGCGGGCGTGTCGCGCTCCGGATCGACGGTCACGAATAATGCGCCGGCATTGGCCTTCGGCCCCAGCGCGCGCAGCACCTCGGAAATCTCGAACAGAGTGGTGTGGCAGATGTCCGGGCAATGCGTGTAGCCGAAGAAGACGAGGAAGGGCCTGCCGAGAAAGTCCTTCTCGGTGACTGTCTGGCCATTGTGCGCGACGAGCTGGAACGGCCCGCCGATGGCGGAGGCGGGCGGCGGCGGCGGCTTGAGGCTGGTGAACGCCACCAATGCGGCGAAGGCCGCAAGGAAGACTCCGCCGATCGCGAAGAGAGGCAGCTTGGGAAGGTCGCGGCCCTTGGCGCGACCCTTTTGCGAACTCTTGGCGTAGCTCTTGGACATGCGTTTCTTCCCGAAGATATGGCGTCGTTTCTCGTTATCGCCGCGGCCGAGGGGATCGCGGCGTATCGCGATCATCGGCGGCTCTGAAGAGCTGCTGGGCCGGGCGGCGGCGATCTCGCGTGACGCTCCTCTCTATGCGCGGAACTTAGCCTGCGGAGGGGCGTTCGCCAAGCGTCACAGCAGAGCGTCACAGCAGAGCGTCGCCGCGGAGCGAGGCCGTCGCCGCGGCGCCGCGCCGCAGCACGCCTTACGAAATCGCCCGCGGCGGCGACGGCTGGATATATAATGTCGGCGCATCGATTCTCCCATTGAGCGCAGGCGCGAGAACATGACTGACGATCCGAACGCCAGCCCCGGAAAAATCCTCGTCGGCGCGAGCACTGACGGCGTTTATAGTTACCTCACCCTTTCCGTCGGCAATCGCCACGGCCTCATCGCGGGCGCGACCGGCGGCGGCAAGACGGTGACGCTGCAAAAGCTCGCGGAAGGCTTCTCCAATGCGGGGACCGCCGTCTTTCTCGCCGATGTGAAAGGCGATCTCGCCGGCTTGTCGCAGCCGGGCGAGATGCGCCAGGCTTTCGTCGATCGTTCGCTCGAGATCGGCCTCGCCTATGCGGTGGACCGTTTCCCCGTCGTGTTCTGGGATTTGTTCGGCGAGCAGGGGCATCCGGTGCGCGCCACCATTTCCGAAATGGGGCCGCTGCTGCTCGCGCGCCTGCTCGAGCTCAATGATGTTCAAGAGGGCGTGCTCAATGTGACGTTCCGCGTCGCCGACGAGCAGGGCCTCTTGCTGCTAGACCTCAAGGATCTGCGCGCCGCGCTCACCTATGTCGCCGACAATGCGGGCTCTTTGAAGACAAAATACGGCAATGTCGCGCCCGCGACCGTCGGGGCCATTCAGCGCCAGCTGCTGGTGCTGGAGACTCAAGGGGCCGAGAAATTCTTCGGCGAGCCGGCGCTCGATATTTCCGATTTTCTGCGCGTCGATCGCGACGGCCGCGGCGTCATCAACGTGCTCGCTGCCGATAAGCTGATGCGCTCGCCGCGGCTCTACGCCACCTTCCTGCTGTGGCTCTTGTCGGAGCTGTTCGAGCAGCTGCCGGAGGTCGGCGATCTCGCGCAGCCCAAGCTCGTCTTCTTCTTCGACGAGGCGCATCTTCTCTTCGACGACGCGCCCAAGGCGCTGCTGACGGCGATCGAGCAAGTGGTGCGGCTCATCCGCTCCAAGGGCGTCGGCGTTTATTTCGTCACGCAAAATCCGCTGGATGTGCCGGACAGCGTGCTCGGCCAGCTCGGCAATCGCGTGCAGCATGCGCTGCGCGCATTCACCCCCCGCGACCAGAAGGCGGTGCGCGCGGCGGCGGAGACCTTCCGCCAAAATCCCGCCTTCGACACGGCGGAGGCGATCATGCAGCTCTCCGTCGGCGAGGCGCTCGTGTCCATGCTCGACGCCAAGGGCAAGCCGGAGATCGTCGATCGCGTGCTGATCGCGCCGCCCGCCGCGCGCGTCGGGCCGATCACCGCCGAGGAGCGCGCGAATGTTCTGGCGGAGAGCGCGCTGCGCGGCAAATACGACACGCCCATCGACCGCGAATCGGCCTTTGAAATATTGCAGAAGCGCGCCGAGGGCCATTTGACCTCGGCCGGCGCCGGCCCCGCCCGACCCGAGGCGCAGACGACGCAGGCGAGCGCCGGCGGCGGCCTCATCGGCACGCTCGGCGGCGTGGTCGGGGGATTGTTCAAGCGCGAGAATCCAAAGCGCATGTCCACCGGCGAGCTGGCCGTGCGCTCGGCGGTGCAATCGGCGGCGCGCTCCATCGGCACGCAGATCGCGAAGGAAGTTTTGCGCGGCGTGCTGGGCGGTATATCGCGCTGAGCGCGCAATATTGCCGCTCTCAGTCGATGGAAGGCGTCGGGGCGCGACGACGGCGGATTTGTATCGTCAAAGCTCGACGTCTCGCGACGGCCAGCCGTCGCGTTCCAATTCGCCGCCGGGAAAAGCTTTCAAATAGCCGACGAGGCTTGGTCGATCGCGCTTCATCGCCGCGTGGGCGATCCCGGCCGCCTCGATCGAGACGAGAGCCGCCGCCGGCTCGCCGTGACGCGTGATCGTCTCGGGCTCCCCGCGCATGGCGCGATCGACGAGATCGGAGGGGTTCGCCTTCGCGTCGTTCAGATCGATGGTCGCCATGCAATGACCCGCCTGATGGTCAGCTATCAGCCGCGCAGCTCGCGACCGCGCATCTCTCTGTCGCGCGGCTCTCGCCCGCGCATGGCGATCAGCCAATAGATCGTCCCCGTCAAAGCCCCGGCGAGGAAGAACAGCAGCGCGAAGCGCCCTTCGGCCGGGCTCGCCTCGACGAGGCGGCCGCTCCCACGCGCGGCGCGGAGAATCGTGGGCGCGGCGGCGGCGAGCAGCGCTGTCGCCCCGGCATACCAAGTATAGGCGCGCGCCCCGGCGATCTCGCCGATGAGCGCTACAATGGCGAGCGGAGCCGCGCAGCCGGCGATCCCCATGGCCCACAGCACATAGCCGAAGGCCGCCGCCACATCATCGGGCTCGGCCCAGAACAGCGCGCCCATAGCCAGGGACGAGCCGGCCTCGCGCGTCGCGGTATCGCTGAGCGCGGCGATCGGCAGGAAGATCATGCCCGCGCCGGCGGCGAGCACGAAGGCGAAAGAGACGACGAGAAGGCGACGCAGCATGTGGCTCGATTGCGATCAGGGCTCCAGCACCGAATCCCAATAGAGATAATCGAGCCAGCTGTCGTGGAGATAATTGGGCGGGAACAGCCGTCCATTGCGGTGAAGATCGGCGACGCTCGGCTGAAAGGGCGGCTGGGCCGGCAGCATATGCGCCTCATGCGGCAGCCGGTCGGCCTTGCGCAGATTGCAGGCCGAGCAGGCGGCGACGACATTTTCCCAGGTGGTGGCGCCGCCCTTGGAGCGGGGGATCACGTGATCGAAGGTGAGATCGTCCTGCTGTCCGCAATATTGGCAGGTGAAGCGGTCGCGAAGAAATACATTGAATCGGGTGAAGGCGGGATGGCGGGCGGGCTTTACATAGGCTTTGAGCGAAACGACAGAGGGCAATCTTATTTCGAAACTCGGACTTTTGACCGTCTTGTCATATTCCGAGACGATGTTGACCCTGTCGAGGAAGACCGCCTTTATCGCGTCCTGCCACCCCCATAGGGACAGAGGATAGTAGCTCAGCGGCCGATAGTCGGCGTTGAGAACCAACGCAGGACAGGCCTGCGGCGAAACATTTGACTGGCGAAAGTGAACGGTCACCTCGGCCCTCTTTCCGCGAATCGTTCGGACGCCCTCCAGCCCCCGAGCCGCGGCCATAGTCTATAGGCAGGATGACGCCATTGTGAAGGCTTCTCTCGGCGCCGCGGCGCCGCGGCCGCGCGATTTCGCCCTGAAATATGGTAAATATTTTATTTATCAATGAGTTGGGCGCGGTCTTCGCTTTCGCCTCCCCGCCGCTCGCTCCGATTCGCCGCTTTTTCGCCGCTCTGCGGGCAGGCGGCTTGCAGCTTCCGACCCGAAAGCCGGCCAAAACGGGGGAATTGCTCCATTACGGCACGGTGGCAGTATCGGGTTGGAGACGAGCCGTGTCGAGTATCGCCGATCTTCCCTTTTCGTCGCTCCGCAAGGACGACGCTCGCGTCAAAGCTGGAACCGACAGCGCAGCATTGCGCAGCGGCTGGTCGCGCGCCATGCCGAGCCCGAATGCGGCGCTGATGCGCGCCTCCTTCTCGGTGATCGCGGCGCTGATCGATGTGGCGGTCATTCTCGCCACGGCCATCGCCTGCGAGACGCTGTATCATTATTTCGCCTATGGCTATGACGGCTCGACGCTTCCCAATCTGCGGCTGTGCATGTTCGCGGCGATCCTCTTCGTGCTCTCCAACGTCATGCGGCACGAATATGCGATCAAGAATTATCTGACGCTGGACGGCCATGGCTGGCGCGGCGCGGTGCTGTGGAGCGTCGCTTTCGTCTGCGCCTTGACCTTCGGCTTTCTCGCCAAGGCGACCGAGGAATCCTCGCGCGGCGCCTTCGTGCTCTTCTATGCGACGGGATTTCTCTCCGTCTATGCGGCGCGCGCGGCGCTGGTCGGCGTGGTTCGGCGCAGCGCCGAGCGTGGCGGAGCCTCGGCGCGTCGCGTGTTTCTCGTCGGTTTCGAGAGCGACATCGACGAGTTCATGCGTCGCTATCAGCCTTGGGAGAGCGGCATGAATGTCGTCGCCGCCGTGGCGCTGCGCGACCGCGCCGACGCCATGCAGGACGATCTCGCTCTGGCGCAGGCCTCCGCGCGCATGCTGCTGCCCGACGATGTGTTCATTCTGGCGCCCTGGAGCCGCACCGACGTCATCGACGATTGCGTGACCGCCTTCCTGCGCGTCCCGGCGTCGATTCATCTCGGGCCGGAGCGCGTGCTCGACCGTTTCGTCGATGCGCATATCAACAAGATCGGCTCGATCGCCAGCCTCAATCTCAGCGGCCGCCGCGCCGACTCGCTCGAGATCATCGCCAAGCGGCTCTTCGATATCGTCTTCTCGTCGCTCGGCCTCATCGCTCTGTCGCCGCTGCTGCTCGCCGTCGCGGCGGCGATCAAGCTCGACAGCAAAGGCCCGGCGCTGTTCTTCCAGCGCCGCCACGGCTTTAATCGCGAGCCCTTCCGCATCGCCAAATTCCGCTCCATGACGACGATGGAGGACGGCCGCGAGATCACCCAGGCGACAGCCGGCGACAAGCGCGTGACGCGCGTCGGCCGCTTCATCCGCCGCTACAATATCGACGAGCTGCCGCAGCTCATCAATGTGCTGCGCGGCGAGATGTCGCTCGTCGGCCCGCGCCCGCATGCGCTGGCGCATGACCAGATCTTCGAGCGCAAGATCGCCCTCTATGCGCGCCGCCACAATGTGAAGCCCGGCATCACCGGCTGGGCGCAGGTGAACGGGCTGCGCGGCGAGATCGACTCGCCGGAGAAGATCCGCCTGCGCGTCGAGCATGATCTCTATTACATCGACCATTGGTCGCTGCCGCTCGACGTGTGGATCATCTTCATGACGATCTTCTCGCGCAAGGCCTATCGCAACGCGCTGTGAGGCCATTTCCAAGTGATTGCTTCGCTCGAAGAAGCGATGATCGCCGTGGCCGTCATTGCGAGCGAAGCGAAGCAATCCAGAGCCGTGAGGCGGCAGAAAAAAAACGTATGACACGGCCGTCCCGGCGCGCGTCAATTCAGTCGATCGCTTGCTCTCCGATGGTCAAGGCGGCGAGAATGCCGAGGGAGACGACAGGAAACGCCAGCAAAAAGCCGAGCAGAAGCGAATCGGCGTGAGCAATTTTGGCGAGGCGGATCGAGCAGGCGGCGAACACCGAGTAGACAATCACGAAGGGTATCAGGATTTGCGGGTAGGTCGATTCGTTCGGCAGTCCGATGAAACGAAACAGTGTCGCGACCAGTGTCGCCATCCAGATCAGGATCGGGAAGGCGAACACTGTTCCGACAGAGAGTCCGAGCAAGAATCCGATGAAGAACCGCATTTGATATTCCCATTTTCGAACGACCGTCGGAGGCGCCGCGTCATCATGTCGGTTGCAGCGCAGCGATCCATCCTCCTCGCGCCTCTATGCGCACCGCGCTGCGGCCGCCGCCGCGTTTCTCGACCCTTATCTGCACAGGAATGCGCTGACGCAGCGACTCGACATGGCTGATGACGCCGACCTTGCGGCCCTGCCCATGCAGCCTCTCCAGCGCGTCCATGGCGACGTCGAGCGTTCCTTGATCCAGCGTGCCGAAGCCCTCGTCGATGAACAGCGTGTCGACGAAGGAGCCGCGCCCCTCGAGGCTGCATAGGCCGAGCGCCAGCGCGAGCGACGCCAAAAAGCGCTCGCCGCCGGAGAGCGAGCGCGTCGAGCGGCGCTCGTCGCAAAGATCGCGATCGACGATCTGCAGACCGAGATCGGCCGTGTCGCTGGCGGAGCGCTCCAGCCGATAGCGCGTCGTCAGCGTCGCCAGATTGCGATTGGCGAGCACGACGAGATGCTCCAGCGTCACGCTCTGCGCGAAGCGGCGGAACTTGTCGCCGCTCGCCGAGCCGATGGCGGCGTCGACCTCGGCCCAGCTCTTATGCGTCGCCTCCGCTGCGGCGATCTCGCCGGCCAGCGTCTGCGCGCGACCATGCGCGAGATCATCGGCGGCGAGCCGCTCGCCGATCTCGCCGAGCCGCCGCGCCAGCGCTTCCAATTTCGCCTCCGCCGCGGCGCGGCGCGTGTCCGCAATTGCGACATCCTGCTCCGGGCGTCCGGCGGCGAGCGCATCGGCGAGATCGCGCCCGCGCGCTTCTTTTTCCGTGCGTGCGGCGGCGAGCGCTGCGTCCGCCGTCGCCAGCCGCGCGCGCAATTCGGCTCGCTCCTGTGGCGAGACGGCGAGCAGGGTGAGCGCCGCCGCTTCGTCGATTTGCGCGATGGTCAGAGCGTCGGCGAAATTCCGCGCATCCGTCTCGCTCCGCGCGCGCGCTTCTGCGAGCGCCTCGCCGGCATGGGCGAGATCGCGCTCGGCGCCCGTGCGGCGCGCCTCGGTCTCGGCGCTGTCGCGCGTGGCGGATTCGAGCGCCTGCTGCGCGAGGAGACGCGCGTCATTGCAGCGTGTGCGATGGATCGCCGTCGGCTCGCCGCCGAGCAATTCGCCGCGTTGCGCGCGACGCTCGGCGAGGACGCTGGCGCGCTCGCTCTGCTGAAACTTCGCCGCCGCCGCCGCCTCGGCGCGCGCGCGCGCCTCTATGCGCAGGCCGGCGAGATTTTGCGTCAGCTCCTCGAGGCTGCGCGCCATATGCGCGGCGCTCTCCTGCGCATTGCGAAAATCCTCGCCTTTCGTCCTCAGTCGCCGCATGGCGCCCTCAGCATCGCGATCGAGATCGGCGAGCGAGAGATCGCAGAGCGGCAGAAAGGGCGCGAGCGCACGATCCACGGCGCTCAGACTCTCGGCCGCGGCGGCGCGGGTCTCGCCGATGCGCGCCGTCTCTTCACGCGCGGCGGCGATGTGCGCGACAATTTCGTCGCGCCTTTGCCGGCGCTCGTCGATCGCGGCGGCGAGACGATCATGCGCGAGACGTAGCGCATCCATATCGGCGCGCAGCGCCCGCGCGCTCTTCAGCCGCTCGTCGAGCGCATTGCTCTCGCGCTCGAGGCTTTCCGCGAGGCGCGCGAGCAATGCGCTATCCTCGATCGAGGTCGGCGCCGGCGCATCCGCGGGCCAGCGCGCGCGCGCTTCATCGTAATCTCTCGCGGCCTCGTCGCTTTCGGCGAGCGCCTCGTCGCGTCGGCGCGTGGCGTCGGCGGCGCGCTCCTGCGCTGCGGAGAGGCGGCCGCTCGCCGCGGCGATCGCGCGCTCGGCTTCCACCATCTCGCGGCGCAGCGCGTCGCGTCGCGCGCGCAGCTCGGCGATCAGCGCATCGGCGGCCTCGCTCTCATGCGCATGGGGATGCGCGCGCGCGCCGCAGACCGGGCAGGGCGCGCCATCGACGAGGCTCGCGCGTAGCGCCAAAGCCTGCTTGGAGACGGCGGCGTCGGCGATCTCGCCCAGCCGCTCCACCTCGCCGCGCTTCGCCTCGCAAAGCTCGCGCGCGTCGCTCGCATCGCGCAGCGCGCGCGTCTCGCTTTCCTGCACGACATTCGCGCCCTCGAGATCGAGCATGGCGCGGCGCCATAGGTCTCGCGCCTTCGCATGGCGGCGCATTTGCGTCTCGATCTGCGCGGCGAGACGCGCGAGCGCGTCCAGCGCGCGGCGGCGCTCGCTCGCCTCGTCTTCCTTCAGCTGCGCGAGCGCGGCGCTGCGCGTCTCTATCCGTTCCGCCAGAGTGGCGCGCTCGGCTTTCGCCTCGCGATCCGCGCCATCGAGCGTCTCCATCTCGCGCGTCGCGGCGTCGATCTCCGCGCCGAGCGTTTTCGCGCGCGTTGCATCGCGGGCGAGCGACTTCGCCGCCTCGCCTCGACGTCCAAGCCATTCGGCGATTTCGCTCCAGCGCGTGAGCAGCGGCTCTGCTGTGGCGAGACGCTCCAGCGCGGCGCGCACCGTCTCGGCTCCTGCTCGCGCGGTCGCGACTTGCGCGATCAGCGCGGTCTCTTCGTCGGCTTTCTGCTGCGCGATGCGCGCGGCCTCATGCGCGATTTTTTCGGCTTGCATCGCCTCTCGCTCCGCCGCGAGGATTTCGGCGTCGAGATGTTCGGCCGCCGACCATAGCGGGCCGAAGTGTTTGAATTCGGTTTCCGCCGCCTCCAAACGCGCGCGCTTTTGCGCTTCTCTCTCGCGCCCCTCCTCGAGCGCGGCCTGCGCTTTCGCTGCGGCTTCGCGCGCGGCGATCTCGCTGATCGTCGCACGCGCGAGATTTTGCGTCGCCGCCTCGCGCGCGGCGAGGGGCGCGCGCAGCGGCTCGGCGAGATCGAGTGTCTTCGCCCGCTCGCGCGTTTCCGCCAAGGATTCCTGCGCGGCGAGCGCCGACTGCTCGCGGGTTTCCGCCTCGGCGAGGCGCGTCTCCATTTGCGTGATCGCCGCATGGCGCTGCAGCAGAGCGGCGGCTTCGTCGCGCTCGCGCGCAGCCTCGGCGCGGGCGGCGGCGGAGGTGTCGCGCTCGTTCTCCAGCGCGGCGCGCGCTTCCGCCGGCAGCAGGCCGATCTCGTCGCGGCGGCGGCGCAGACGATCCAGCGCCTCCAGCGCAGCCTTGGTGCGCAGATAGACGCGCTTGGAAATCTCCGCATAGACGGAGGCGCCGGTGATCTTCTCGAGCAGATCGGCGCGCTCTTTCGAATCGGCGCGCAGAAAAGCGTCGAAATCGCCTTGCGCCAGCAGCACGGTGCGGCGAAATTGCTCGAAGGTGAGATCGGTGAGCTCTATGACCTTGGCGCGCACAGGCTCGACGCCCGAGGCGACTGCCGCAACCACCGCGCCTTCCGCATCCAGCCGATGCAGCGCGCGGCTGCGCTGCTGAAGATTGCCGGTCGCTCGCCCGCGAGCGCGCGCAATGTCGCAGCGGGCGCGATAGCGCTCGCCGTCGCGGCCGAGAAAATCGACCTCCGCGAAGCCGCGTCCGGCGCCGCGGCGCAGAATGGAGCGCGGATCGGCGGCGCTCACCGTCTGGCCGCTGGGGTCGGGAACGCTCTCATTGACGCCCTGCGCGGCGACGCGCGGAAAAGCGTCATAGAGCGCGAGGCAGAGCGCATCGAGAATCGTCGATTTGCCGGCGCCGGTCTCGCCGGTAATGGCGAAGAGGCCGGCGCCGCGCAGAGGCTCCTTCTCGAAATCGATCTCGAAACGCTCGGCGAGGCTTGCGAGATTTTCGCCGCGGATCGCGAGAATGCGCACTATTCCTCCATCGCGGCGGAATGGAACAAAGTGAGATGCTCCGCGGTCGGCTCGGCTTTGTGGGTGAGCGCGAAAGCCTCGCGAAACAGCTCGACCGGCTGGCGTTCCGAAAGGCGCAGAGCGGCGGGCGCCGGCGCCTCTGTTTCCGCGCGCTGCGGGCGCTCGACGGTGAGCGAGGCGAGGCGGATCGGAAATTTCTCCGCTATCGCGTCGATCTCGGCGTCCAGGCCGACGATCGGCCCTTCGGCGGCGATGGTGAGGTGAATAAACGGCTTCTCATCCGCTGGCGTCGCGGGATCGAGGGCGAGCGCGGCGAAAGCGGATTCGACATCGTTCCGCGCCATGCCGCCGCGCGGCGGAATGCGCAGGCAAAGAGTCGGACGCGGCAGCGGGACATGCTCGACCGTCGTCGCGGCGCCCGCGATCGTGACGATCGACACGCCGTGACGATAGTCGATCTCCGTCTTGGAGAGCGGAAACAGCGAGCCGGAATAGCGGATGCTCTCACGGCCGATCGCCTGTGGCCGATGCAAATGGCCGAGCGCGACATAGGCGACATCCGGCGGAAACACGTCCGGCGGAACCGCATGCTCGCCGCCGACGAGAATGCGGCGCTCGGCGCCTTCCGATTCGAGGGCGCCGGCGACATGCAAATGGCCGGTGACGATGAGCGGCGCCGCGCCGATGCGCGCCCGCGCCGCGGCGATCAGCTCGCCATAGAGCGCGCGCACGGAGCGCACGACGGGCGAGCCCTCGCTCTCACCTTCCAGAACCGGCAGATCGGCGGCGCGCGGATAGGGCACGGCGAGAAGATGCGCCTCGACGCCGCCGCCGGCGCCGCGCAGCGGCACGAGATGCACGTCGGCGTCGATCTCGCCATTCTTCCGCGCGATCGTGCCGACGCCGGCGACATTGACGAGATCGAACAGAGCGCGCGGCGCTTCTATGCGGCCGGCGGGATCGTGATTGCCGGCGAGCAGCACGATGGTCGCAGCGGGCAGGGCGGCGCGCAGTTCCTTCAGCGTGTCGTAGAGGAGCTTCTGCGCCTCGGCGGACGGGTTGAGGCTGTCGAATATGTCGCCGGCGACGATCACCGCATCGACGCGGCGCTCGGCGGCGATGGCGACCAGCGCGCGCAGGACCTTGCGATGCTCCGCCTCGCGCGGCCAACCTTGCAGCTGCGCGCCGAGATGCCAATCGGCCGTATGGAGGAGGGTGAGCAGCGTCTTGTCCTTCGCGTCTTCGTGGCTCGATCTACCATGAAGATGCGGAAGACAAGAAGGCGATCAGCGCTGTGGAGCGGGCTTTGGCCACAGGCTGGCGCCGGAAGGGCCGACGCCAGTCTCGAGCAATAGGACCTCACCGTCCTTCGCCCAGCCGAAATGAACCGTCTCCGCCGGCACGACGATGGAATCGCCGGGGCCGAGGAGGCGCAGCGATTTCTCGTCGAGCTCGCCGCCGACGCCGGCGTAGAAGCGCCCGGAGATCACCGTCACCAGGCGCGCGTCGGGATGCGTATGCGGCAATGATTTCGCGCCGGCCGCATATTTCACCGAGAGCGCATAGAGCGCGCCCGGCTGCGTCGCCGTGCCGCTGACCGGGGCGGCGGTGACGCCTGAAAAGATCGGCACGGGCGCATATTTCAATTCGCTCTGCAGCACGGCCGGCGGCGGGCCGTCGGCCAGCGCCGCGCCGGCCGAGGACGCCAGCGCCGCGCCGGCAAAGAACGCCAGCGCGAAGCCGAGAAGATTGCGCGCGCGCATGAGGCCTCCGTCAGTGGAAGAGGACGAAGGTCTTCTGCAGCGTGATCGACACGCCCCAGGCGAGCGGAATGCCGACGGCGGCCCAGGCGGCGAAGAGCAGAATGCGCGAATTGCCATTCTGCGCGGCGGCGGCGCGGCGCGCCTCGGCCGCGGCGGCTTCCGCAGCCTGTCCTTCCTCGACATAATCCTCGAAATCGGCGTGCGGCTCTCTTTCTTCCTGCGCGATGGCGGCGACGCTGGTCTTCTTTTCCGCGGCGACCTCCTCATCGGTCATGAACAGCTTCTCGGCGACCGGCCGCACCGAGAGATCGCAGATGAGGCCGAGAATGAGCAGGCCGGCGAGAATATACATGGTCTGATTATAGACCGCGTCACGCGCGACGCCGTGGTCGAGCTGATAGTCGCGCAGATAATTGACGAGCACCGGACCGAGCACGCCCGCCGTCGACCAGGCGGTGAGCAGACGGCCGTGAATCGCGCCCACATAATGCGTGCCGAAAATATCGGCGAGATAGGCGGGAATAGTGGCGAAGCCGCCGCCATACATGGACAGGATCACGCAGAAGAACAGCACGAAGAGCACGATATTGCCCTGCTGCGCGGCCCAGGGCGCGGCCGAATAGAGAATAATGCCGAGGATGAAGAAGACGGCGTAGGTGGTCTTGCGGCCGAGCTTGTCGGACCATGTCGCCCAGGCGAGGCGGCCGCCGATGTTGCAGAGGCTAAGCAGGCCGGTGAAGCCGGCGGCGATGGCGGCGATCTTCGCCTTTTGCGCCGCGTCGAGCTCGGAAAAGCCGATGTCGAGGCCGATGAGCTTGCCGCCGAATACTTCCTGCAGCATGGGCGAGGCCATGCCGAGCACGCCGATGCCGGCGCTGACATTGAGCATCAGCACCGCCCATAGCAGCCAGAATTGCGGAGTCTTCCAGGCGACGTTCAGATGTACGTGGCGGCTCGTCACCATCTTGTTGGCGGCCGTCGTGGACGGCGCCCAGCCCTCCGGCTTCCAGCCGTCGCGCGGCACGCGATAGCCCAGCGAACCGCCCACCATGAAGACGAAATAGATCGCCGCCATGGTGACGAAGGTCTGCCACACGCCGACCGAGCCGGGCGTCGCGTAAAAGGACATCAGCCTGTCGGCGAGCGGCGCGCCGATCATCGCGCCGCCGCCGAAGCCCATGATCGCCATGCCGGTCGCCATGCCGCGCCGGTCCGGGAACCATTTGATGAGCGTCGAGACAGGCGAAATATAGCCGAGCCCGAGGCCGATGCCGCCGATGACGCCGGAGCCGAGCCACAGCATCCAGATCTGATGCAGATAGACGCCGGCCGCCGAGATCAGCAGGCCGCCGCACCAGCATACCGACGCCGCCAGGCCCGCCTTGCGCGGACCGGCGGTCTCCAGCCAATGGCCGAACACCGCCGCCGAGGAGCCGAGAAAGACGAAGAACAGCGTGAAGGTCCAGCCGAGCATGCTGATCTTCCAATCGCAGCTCGTGGCGAAGACGCTGGCGAAAAAGCCCATATCCGCGGGGCAGGCCTTCGGCTCGGCGCCGCCGATGACGCGCGACAGCGGAAGCCAGAACACGCTGAATCCATAGGCCATGCCGATGCACAAATGCACGGCGAGAGCCGCCGGCGGCACCAGCCAACGATTGAAGCCGGGCGCTGCGATGGAGCGCTCCCGGCTGAAAAATTGCCGGGATGGCATAGCGGCTACCGACATGAAATCCTCCGAAAATCGAGCCGCGCTTCCTCTGCGGCGTCGTGAGCGGTCCCCCGAACGCCGCCCCCGCGGCGCCCGCTTTTTCGCGATGAGCGCCCTCGCGGCGCGTGCTGGTTTTCGACAATGCCGAGCGTTGCGACTTTTTCAACTCTTTCTATCGGAAAATCGTCACAGCGCCGATGATCGATCAATATGTTTTTCTCGTCGCTTTATTTGATTTCTCTATTATGACGCCTATGCGCCGGATTGGACGAGAGCTTTCTATCGGCCGACCGAAATTCGCACGCGACGCCAATGTTTTTGCGCTTGCGGGCGGGCTTTTGCGTCCATATTCTGTATGACAATATGTAACTGCCGTATATAGCCAAGGCGCGCATGGGAGCGGCGGCGCGCATCTCGAGGCCCTCGCCATGCGGTTCGGCGTCTTCTCCACTTACGAAAACCCGCAGCAGGATTTCGCGCGCTGCTTCGAGACGCAGACGCGCCTGGTGCGCCACGCCGAGGCGCTCGGCTTCGAGGAGGCCTGGGTCGCCGAGCATCATTTCGAGCCGGACGCCGCCTGTCCCTCCATTCTCACGCTTCTCTCCTATCTCGCGGGCGTGACGACCACGATACGGCTCGGCTCGGCGGCGGTGCTGCTCGCCTTCCGCAACCCGATTCAGGTGGCGGAGGATGTCGCCACCATCGACCTTCTCTCCAAGGGCCGGTTCGATTTTGGCGTGGCGCGCGGCGGACCTTTCGAATTGCAGAATCGCCATTTCGGCGCCGGCAAGGATTCGACGCGGGAGATGACTCTGGAGGCGCTCGGCCTCGTCAACCGCCTGCTCTATGAGGACAAGGTGACTTTCACCGGCGCGCATTACGAGGCCAATGGCCTCAGCCTCACGCCGCGCCCGCTGCAAAAGCCCATCCCCACCTATCTCGCCACCACCACGCCGGGGGCGATTCGCTACGCCGCGCGCAATGGCCATGGCGTGATGGCCGGCCCGCCTTTCCCCATAGAGCAGATCAAGGAGACCTTGCGCATTTATCGCGAGGCCGCGGGGCCGGAGGGCGATCCGCGCTTCACCATGGCGCGCTTTTATTTCGCTGCGCCGCGCCGCGAGCAGGCGCTGGCCGAGGCTGTTCCCTTCCTCTCCCGCTTCGCCGAGCGCATGCGCGGCAATTTCGCCCGCCAGGACGGCGCGGCGCCGGCCTCGCTGACCGAGGAGGGACTGCTGCAACGCTCGCTGATCGGCGATTTCGACGAAGTGGCGGAGAAGATCGCCGCCTATCGCGAGGAGACCGACGCGCGGGCGATATTGCTGAAGCCGATCTCGCGGGATCCGGAGAAGAACTTGCGCTCGCTAGAGGATTTCGCGCGGCATGTGCGGCCGATGCTGGGGGTGGAGGCGGCGGCGGCGCAGTAGAGGGGCGGAACCGTAGGATCGTAGCCTGTGTGAGCGACTCTTCGAATCAAGCAAGAACTCTGCTATTCTTAGCGAATGGAAACTAGAGAATCTGAGCCCGCAACGGCGTCACATCAACGGATAGTTGATGTTATAATAAATGCCGGTTCGCAAATTTGGCCCTTTGCAACCTCGTTGCCGGCCCTCGTTTCCGCCTACTGGGAAGGGTTGCCTATCGCGGCGACCGTCGTTCTCCTAGCCGCTGCCGTGGCATCCGGGTATCTAGTTTTTCTTGCTCGAAATGACATGAAGGGGCGTCTGATATGGTTCGTGGCTGGCGCCGTCTTTTCCGCAATAATTCTTGGCATTTTTCAGCTAAATAAAGATAGGTTTTTCTTATCGAATATTGACCGAGAAGTTTTTGACACGGCTAAAGAGTTTGGGGGAAAATTATCGGTTGAGCATTGGGCTGTTCAGAAGAGTGATGTGGCGTCGCAGACCCATTTTGACAGTGGGGCTACTATTTTATTTTTTAGCTCACGATCTGATCTTTATGTATTGTTATCAACAAACGAGGCTTTTATGTTCCCGCCAGCAGAAGTTGTAGTCGAGAAAGAGTGGTTCGATGAGGCGTATGTGAGACAACAACTAGGGGTCCCGCCAAACAAAGTTTCTCCTCGCGGAGGGGTAGCAAAATACTGGCATGAAATTAACAAGCGTGTGCCTGGAGGCGTGCAATTGGGTTGGCCTGATTGGTTTTGTGATACCGACAAGTTTAGCGTCATCTCAAAGGGGTATGAAAACGGGGTGATTGCGGGGCCATTCCGTTCTTCGGGACGGGACAATGTTAATGACCGAGGGCAGTGGTTTGTCATTAACAGTCGGGATAAATCGCTTGAATGGCGTTCTCAGCGAGCCCGAATAGATTTGGATCACGATGTTTCTGACTGGAAATGCATTCATGCTCCCTGACCAAGGACCGCCGAAGAGTCTCCCTTGCGGAACGCACCGAGAACGCCTATCCTCCCGTTCATGATTTGTTTATGAACCCGCGCCATCATGGCTAGGTTCGGACGTGGCGCGACGCGGGCGGGCGGCGCCGGGGGGCTTCCATGCTGACCAAGAAACAGAGCGATCTGCTGCGCTTCATCCATGAGCGCCTGAAGGAGACTGGCGTGCCGCCCTCCTTCGACGAGATGAAGGACGCGCTCGATCTGCGCTCCAAATCCGGCATTCACAGGCTCATTCTCGCGCTCGAGGAGCGCGGCTTCATTCGCCGTCTGCCCAATCGCGCCCGCGCGCTCGAGGTGTTGCGCCTGCCCGAATCGGCGACGCCCCGCGTCGCCGCGCGCGGCGGCAAATTCTCGCCCTCGGTCATAGAGGGCGCGCTCGGCCGCGTGCGCCCCGTCCCGGCCGGCGAGCCCGAGTCCGATCAGCAGGTGGCGATCCCGGTCATGGGCCGCATCGCCGCCGGCACGCCCATTTCCGCGCTGCAGAATCGCAGCCACACCATCAGCCTGCCGCCGGATATGCTCGGCGGCGGCGAGCATTTCGCGCTCGAGGTGCGCGGCGATTCGATGATCGAGGCCGGCATTCTCGACGGCGACGTCGTCGTGGTGAAGAAGCAGGACAGCGCCGACACCGGCGATATCGTCGTCGCCCTCATCGACGACGAGGAGGCGACATTGAAGCGCCTGCGCAAGCGCGGCGCGTCAATAGCGCTCGAGGCCGCCAATCCGGCCTATGAGACGCGCATTTTCGGGCCTGATCGCGTCCGCATCCAAGGCCGTCTGGTCAGCCTTCTGCGCAAATACTGAGGGCCTCGCGCCGCCACGATCTCGCCGCCCTTTGCCGCCATGGTCCGGCCTCGCGCGCTTTTGGCGCGCGGGCCTTTTCGCGTAGCGGCAGAGCGATAAAGGCATGTTGCTCTCGTCTCGCGCCCTCGCCGAGGGCGCGCGCTGTGTCGCCAGCGGCCCGTGGCCGCCCCGCCTTTTTTTCATGGACGATGGAATGTCGCACTCGACCGGCCCGATGCGCGAAATCGAAGGATCGAAGCCCTTGGGCCAAAGCCGCCGCCTGCCTTTCCCGCGCCTCTCGCGCCGCTGGCTGATCGCTCTCGGCGCCGTCGCCGCAGTGGCGCTCGGCGCGGCGCTCGCGCCTTGGACCTTCTCGACCAATGCGCTGCTCGAGGAGATTTCGGGCCAGCTCAACGCCTCATCCGGCCTGTTCATCGCCGCCAAAGGCCGCTCGACCTTCTCGCTGCTGCCGCGCCCGCACATCACCATAGACAGCATCGCCTTCGCCGATCCCACCGCCGCGCTGACCATCGAGGCGGAGAGGCTGCACGGCAATGTGCTGCTGCTGCCGCTGCTGGCCGGCCGTTTGGAAATCGCCGATATCGAGCTCATCCGCCCCGCCATAGAGGTCGATCTCGATCGCAAGCCGATGAGCACGTCCGGCGCAGCTGTGCGCGCCGCGGCGGCGCGGCCCTCGACGCCGGCGGCCGAGAAGGCCGATCGCGCCCGGCTCGGCGGCGTCTCCATCGTCTCCGGCGTCGCAAGGCTCAAATATTCGGGCGGCGAGGAAACGCTGCAGGACATTGACGCGACGCTCGATTGGCGCACCGTCGGCTCGCCGGCGACGCTCGACGCCGCTTTCTCCTGGGGCGGCGAGCGGCCGCGCGCCATGCTCTGGGTGCTGAAGCCCGGCGCGCTGCTGCGCGGCGAGCAGACGCCGGTCACTGTGCGGCTCGATTCGGACAGCGTGCGGCTGGAGGCGGAAGGCTTCGGCCAGATCGGCGCCAAGCCGCGCTATATGGGGCGGCTCAACGCCTCTTCGCCCTCGCTGCGCCATGCGCTCGGCCTCGCCAAGGTGAGCGCGCCGCTGCCCGGCGCCTTCGAGAATGTGCAGCTCTCCGCCAAGGCCAGCGTCGGCCTGCGCGATTTTCAGCTGACCGATGTGAAGCTCTCGGCCGACGACAATGAGTTCGAGGGCACATTCGCGCTGCGGCACGAGGGCGAAAAGCCCATCGTCCATGCGACTCTCGCCAGCAATTTCGTGTCGCTGAAGCCGATGATCGCCGATCTGCCGCCGCTCTCCGGCGCCGACGGCCAATGGAGCCGCGACGCTTTCGTCCTGCCGAATATTCAGGACGCCGATGTCGATCTGCGCCTTTCGGCGACGCGCGCCCGCATATTGCGGCTGAATCTCGAGGACGCCGCTCTATCGCTGCTGCTGCGCGGCGGAAGGCTCGAGCTCTCGCTCGCCGAGGCGCAGGCCTATAAGGGGACGGTGAAGGGCCGCGCCACTTTCGCCGCCAATGCGGCGGGCGCGCTGGAGTTTCACGGCAATGCGCAGCTGACCGGGGTCGACGCCGGCGCGCTCGCCTGGGACCTCGCCGCACGGCCCGATCTCGGCGGCGCGCTGGACGCCAATTTCACGCTCGACGCCACTGGCGACAGCGTCGCGCAGATCACGCGCGATCTCGACGGCCGCGCCAGCCTCACGCTGAGCGAGGGCGAGGTCGGCGGCATAGATCTCGAGCGCGCGCTGCGCCGCGTCGACAAGCGGCCTTTGTCGAGCGCGATGGATATTCGCTCCGGCCATTCGCTGGTGGATCGCGCCAGCGCGACCATCAAGATCGTCAAAGGAACCGCGAATATAGAGGACGGCCAGGCGCATGGGCCGGGCTTCGCGCTGGCCTTCGCCGGCCAGACGCGCATTCCCGAGCGCAGCCTCGCGATGAAGGCGCAGGCCAATGAGGCCGACGCCGCCGGCAAGCCGCGCGAGAAGGGCGTGCAGATCGGCTTCGATCTCTCCGGCGCCTGGGACGATCCCGTCTTCGCGCCGGACGCCGCCGCGCTGATCAAGCGCTCGGGCGCGGCCGCGCCGCTGCTGCCGCGCGTCGAGCCGGAGGCGGGCGCGGCGAAGGAGCGGTGAGAGCTTCCCGCTGTTTTTCTCGTTCACTCGCGCGAGCGTCACGAGACCGCAGCGAGCTCGGGGGCGGCAATGATGGGTCGTGAGGAGCTTTTGGGCGCATTGGTTGCCGCCTCTGGTGGCGTGCAGGCTGCATACGAGGAAATCCTCGACGCGTGGGGGTCGGAAGAGCCGCCTGTCACGACGCTCCTCGCCGCCCTAGGCTATCGGATCGCCGAGGACTTCGATAGCACGGACGTCGACGCCAACCGCCGCCTGTTCTCGTTGATCGAGCAGGCTATGGAGAGTGGCGATAACGGATTGAGGACCGTTGTCGCTACAGGCCTGATCGAAGCTTTGGCGGTTCGGGCTGTCCAAACTGAGGGCCTGTGGAAGCGGATGGCGCCACTTCTCGGCCCGCGATCTCTGTATCACGCAGAGGCTTGGTTGTCCGAGTGACGTAGAGCGCAGAGAGCCCGGCTAGCCCGCCCCGCCGCCCTTGGCGCGCCCGCGCGTGAGCAGCGCCGAGAGGCCGAGCGCGATGGCGACGAAGCCGAGCAGCAGCGTCGAAATGGCGTTGACCTCAGGCGACACGCCGAGCCGCACTTGCGAATAGATGCGCATCGGCAAGGTGGTGGCGCCGGGGCCGGTGGTGAAGCTCGCGATCACGAGATCGTCGAGCGAGATGATGAAGGCGAGGAGATAGGCGCTGACGACGGAGGGCGCGATCAGCGGCAGGGTGACGAGCGCGAAGGCGCGGACCGGCGTCGCGCCGAGATCCATCGCCGCTTCCTCGAGCGTGCGGTCGCAGCCTTTCAGCGCGGCGTGGATCATCACAGTGGCGAAGCACATTGTGAAGGAGGCGTGCGCCAGCACGAGGGTGAGAAAGCCGCGCTCGACGCCGAAAGCGACGAAGACCAGCAGCAGGCCGAGGCCGAGCACCACTTCCGGCATCACCAGCGGCGCATAGATGGAGCCCGCGAAGAGCGTGCGCGAGCGGAAGCCGCCGAAACGCGCCAGCGCCAGCGCCGCCAGCAATCCGTTGAGCGTCGCGATGAGCGCGGAGAGCGCCGCGGCGGAGAGGCTGATCTGCGCCGCGCGCAACAATTGCTCGTCATGGAGGAGGGCGGCGTACCATTTGGTGGAGAAGCCGCCCCACACTGTCACCAGCCGCGAGGCGTTGAAGCTCATCGTCGCCAATATGACGATCGGCCCATAGAGAAAGCCGAAGCCGAGAAGCAGCGCGGCGAGGCGCAGAAGACGCGCGCCGCTCATCGCGCGCCCTCGCGCAATTGCGCGCGCTCATAGAGAAGAATGGGGACGAGCAGCAGCGCCAGCAGCGCCACAGCCGCGGCGGAGGCCGCCGGCCAATCGCGATTGGCGAAGAAATCATTCCATAATGTGCGGCCGATCATCAGCGTGTCGGAGCCGCCGAGCAGATCGGGAATGACGAATTCGCCGACCGAGGGAATGAAGACGAGCAGCGCGCCGGCGACGATGCCGCGGCGCGACAGCGGCAAAGTGACATGCAGAAAGACTTGGAACGGCGTCGCGCCGAGATCGGCGGCGGCCTCGCGTAGCGAAGCGTCTTGCCTCTCGATCGCCGCATAGAGCGGCAGCAGCATGAAGGGCAGATAGGAATAGACGATGCCGACGACCACCGCGCCGCTGGTCGCGAACATGGGCAGAGGCGCGTCGATAACGCCGAGCGCCATCAATGCATGATTGATGATCCCCTCGTCCTTCAGCAGCGTGATCCAGGCGTAGACGCGGATCAGAAAGCTCGTCCAAAAGGGCGCGACAGCGAAGCCGATGAGCACGGGGCGCAAGCGGCGCGGCGCGCGCGCTATGGCGAGCGCGAAAGGATAGGCGATGAGAAGGCAGACCAGCGTCGCGCCGCCGGCGATGGTCAAAGAGGAGAGATAGGAATCGAGATAGAGCGTGTCCTCGGCGAGGCCGCGATAGGCGTCGAGGCCGAGCTGCGGGAGCTTCTCGAAAAAGCCGGCGAGGCCGGCGCCATCGAAGACGGGCTCATAGGGCGGGCGCGTCTGCGCCGGATGCGACAGCGAGATTTTGACGATGAGCGCGAAAGGCGCGAGGAAGAACAGCGCGATCCAGGCGTAGGGCGCGGCGATGACGAGCGTCTCGCCGCGCGTGAGCCTGCGTCTTTTGCCGCCCTCCGGCATCACTCGCTCGCGAAGATGCGCCCGGCTTCGGGCGCGATGGAGATGCGCGCCGTGTCGCCGACGCAAAAAGGCGCGCCGCTATCGGCGCCGCGCGAGACGCGCAAGGCCTCGCCGCCGGAAAGGCGCAGGCGAAAATGCGTCGTCTCGCCGCGAAAGGCGACGTCTTCCACCACGCCGTCGAAGCCTGGGGTTTCTTCGGTCGTTGGCGCGATGGCGATGCGCTCCGGCCGCACGGCGAGCACGGCTTTCGCGCCTTGCGAGAGGCCGCCGCCTTCCGCCGGCAGACGGCCGAAGGCGCCGACGAAAGCGCCGTTCTCGATATGGCCCTCGAGGAAATTCATCTGGCCGATGAAGCCGGCGACGAAGCGCGTCGCTGGGCGCTCATAGACCTCTGTCGGCGCGCCGATCTGCTCTATGCGGCCGGCGCGCATCACGGCGATGCGATCGGCCATCACCAGCGCCTCGTCTTGATCATGCGTGACGACGACGAAGCTCGTCTTCAGCCTGCGCTGGATTTCCTTGATCTGAAATTGCGTCTCCTCGCGCAATTGCCGATCGAGCGCGCCCAAGGGCTCGTCGAGCAGCAGCAGCCGCGGGCCGGGCGCGAGGGCTCTCGCGAGCGCCACGCGCTGGCGCTGGCCGCCGGAGAGAAGGTCGGGCCGGCGCGCCTCGACGCCCTCGAGCCGCACGATTTGCAGCAGCTCGGCGACGCGGGCGGCGATCTCCGCTCTGCCCTTGCCCTGGCGGCGCAGGCCGAAGGCGATATTGTCGAAGACGGAGAGATGCGGAAACAGCGCGTAAGATTGGAACATGAGATTGACCGGCCGGCGATGCGGCGGCGCGCCGCTCATATCGGCGCCGCCGATCTCGATGCGGCCGGCGTCCAAGGTCTCGAAGCCGGCGACGAGGCGCATCAGCGTGGTCTTGCCGCAGCCCGACGGGCCGAGCAGCGCGAAAAACTCGCCGGCGCCCACCTCGAGCGAAACGTCCTCGAGCGCCGCGATCGCGCCGAAGCGCTTGGACGCGCCTTTGATCGAGAGTAGCGGCGCGTCGGTCATTTCGCTCCCGTTCTGCGATCATGGCGTCGCGAGCCGTCCGGCTCGCCGATTGCCGTCAGCCGTCCCGGCGGAAGGACGCGCGCCAATGGCGGACCATGGCGTTCGTCGCGGAAATATCCTCGAGCGTCTCGCAACGCAAGCCGCCCACGGCGAGCGCTTCGATGCGGCTCGGCGGCAGCGGCCAGGGCGGGCCGGAGGCCTCCTGGCCCTCATCGCGGGCGCGGGCGATGACGAGCAGCAGCCCGCCCGGCGCGACCAGGCCGGCGAGCGCCTCTGCCGCTCTATCCAGCAGCGTGTCGGGCAGGGCTTGCAGCGTGTAGCATTCATGGACGAGATCGAAGCCTCCGCGCCATTCTTCCGGCGTAGCGAAGAGATCGGCGACGCGATAATCGACGGCGCTCTGTGGAAAGCGGCGCTTCGCCCAGGCGACGGCGTCCTCGACGAGGTCGAAGGCGGTCACGCGCGCGCCGGCGGCGGCGAGCGCCTCGGCGTTGTCGCCGAGACCGCAGCCGATATCGAGCGCGCGCAGACCGTCGAGGCGCCGGGTCGCGAGCCTGTCGGCGAGCAGCGGATGCGGCGCGAGATGCGCCCATGGCACACCGGCGGCGTCGCCCTCGGCGAGGCGATAGACGGCCTCGAACCAATCCTTGCGCTGCGGATCGGCCTCGACGCCGCCGGGCCTCTTATGCGGGTCGATCTCGTCGAGACGGGCTCGCGCAGCGGCGCGGCGCGCGAAAAACTCCTCGGTCACGCCTGCTTCTCCCATTTGCCTTCCTCGCTCTGGCGCCAATAGGAGAGCGTGTGGCCGTCCGTCTTCAGCTGCCGCCATTGCGCGCGCGCGGCCAGCACCGCCGCTTCGTCATTGCCGTCGAACATGAGTATGGCGCGGTCTTCCGGCGCGCTCGCAGGGTTTGCGAGCACGGGAGACAGCTCCGCATTTTCCACGAAGAAGCGGACATGGGCGCGATTGGGATTGTCCCGGCCGATGGTGAGGAAGATCGGCTGCGTCTCGGGATCGTCGTCCTTGGCCGAGCCATGCGGCAGAAAACCATCCCCCGCATAGGACCAGAGCAGATCGTCGAGCGCCTCCAGCCGCCGCGCGCTGGTCGCCTGCACCACGACACGCCAGTCGCGCGCCAGCGATAGCTCGAGCAGCTTGGGCAGAGCGCTCTCCAGCGGGAGGCGCTGGAGATGATAGAACCAGACATCGGTCATGGCGTGAGCTTCCATGCTTCGCGCGTGATCATGGGCGTCACGCGAGCTCGCATCTGATCGGCACATGGTCGGAGGGCTTCGCGCCGGCGCGCAGCTCCTTGTCGATGGTCACGCTCTGCAAGCGGTCGGCGGCCTGCGGCGAGAGCAGAAGATGGTCGATGCGAATGCCATTGTTCTTCTGCCAGGCGCCGGCCTGATAATCCCAGAATGTATAGAGGCCGGCGGCGTCGGTGGAGGCGCGCAGCGCTTCCGTATAGCCGAGGTTCAGCAGCTCTTGGAATTTGGCCCGCGTCTGCGGCAGGAACAGCGCGTCGCCGGCCCAGGCTTTGGGGTCGTGGACGTCGCCGGCCGCGGGAATGACATTGTAGTCGCCGGCCAGAACCACCGGCTCCTCTAGCGCCAGAAGACTCGCCGCATGGGCGATGAGGCAGTCCATGAAGGCGAGCTTATATGTGTATTTCTCTGTGTCCGGCGGATTGCCATTGGGCAGATAGATGCTGGCGACGCGCACGGCGCCATGATCGGTGGAGACGACGGCCTCTATGTAGCGGGCCTGCGGATCATGCTCGAATTTCGGCAGGCCGCGCACCACCTCTATCGGCGTCTTGGAGAGAATGGCGACGCCGTTGAAGGTCTTCTGCCCATGCGTCTCGACATTATAGCCGAGATCCTCGATCTCGGCGCGCGGGAAGGCCTTGTCCTCGCATTTGATCTCTTGCAGGCACAGCACGTCCGGCGCGACCTCGCGCAGATAGGCGGTGAGCGGCTCCAGCCGCTGGCGGACGGAATTGACGTTCCAAGTGGCGATGCGCAAGGCGGGCTCCCGGTCATGGACCGGACCTCGTCATAGCGCGCGCGCCGCCGGAATGAAACGTGCCGCTCCAATTGTCGTCACAGGCCGAGGCTATATGCTCGCCTCGAGCCCGGAGCCCCCGAATGTTCGTGAAATCCCACGTCACCACCGTCGTCTTCGATGTCGGCAATGTGCTGGTCGATTGGAATCCCCGCTATCTCTATCGCAAGCTCTTCGACGATTCGCAGGCGATGGAGCGCTTCCTCGGCGAGGTCTGCACCTCGGATTGGAATCTGGAATTGGATCGCGGCCGCCCCTTCGCCGAGGCGGTGGCCGAGCGCGTCGCGCTCTTTCCCGATCTCGCCGATCTCATTCGCGCCTATGACGCGCGTTGGAGCGAGATGATCGCCGGGCCGATCGCCGGCACGGTGGCGCTGCTGGAGCGGCTCGCCGCGCGCGGGACGCCGCTCTATGGGCTCACCAATTTCTCGGATGAGAAATATGGCGAGACCTATGAGCGCTTCGCCTTTTTCCAGCGCTTCGCGGGCGTCGTCGTTTCCGGCCGGGTGGGGCTGCTGAAGCCCGACGCCGCCATCTATCGGCTGCTGCTCGAGAGCTACGGGCTCGATCCGGCGGCCTGCATTTTCATCGATGATTCGGCGGCCAATGTGGAAGGCGCGCGCGCTGTCGGCATGCATGCGACGCGATTCGAGAGCCCGGAACAGGTCGAGCGCGATTTGCGGGAGCTGGCGCTGCTGTGAAGGGCGCGCTCAGCCGCCCATAGCGGCGGAGATTTCCGCAACGATCATGTCCGCGGCGGCGCGTGGGGCGGGCGCCTGCGTCACCGGCCGGCCGACGACGAGATGATCCGCCCCGGCGGCGATGGCCTCGCCCGGCGTCATCACGCGTTTCTGATCGCCGAGCGCGGCGCCGGCGGGGCGCACGCCCGGCGTCACCAGCGCCATTTTCGGCCCGACGAGCGCGCGAATCGGCGCCACTTCCTGCGGCGACAGGATCAGCCCGTCGATTCCCGCGTCCTTCGCCTGAACCGCGCGGCGCGAAACCAGCTCGGCGACGCCGATAGAATAGCCGGCCTCGGCGAGATCGGAATCGTCATAGGAGGTCATCACCGTGACGGCGAGCAGCCGCAGGCCGCTATCGCCCGCGCCCTGGCGGGCGGCGCGCATCGTCTGCGGAAAGCCGTGAATGGTGAGGAAATCCGCGCCGAGCCGGGCGATCTGCCGCGTCGCGCGCTCGACCGTCTGGCCGATGTCGTGCAGCTTCAGATCGACGAAGACCTTCTTGCCGCCGGCCTTCAGCTCCTCGACCAGCGGCAGGCCGCCGCCATAGGCGAGCTCCATGCCGATCTTGTAGAAGGAGACCGAATCGCCGAGCCGCGCGACGAGCACGCGCGCCGCTTCCACACCGTCGACGTCCAGCGCGACGATGAGGCGATCTCGCGCCGGGATCGTCGCGCCATTCGTCATGTCAGCCCGCCCGCCGGCTGTAGCGCCACACGCGCGCCGGCGGAATATTCGCCCAGACCTGCGAGCCCGTAGCCGTGAAGGCGGAGCCGTTCGGATGGCGCTTCAGCGGCATGGGCGAGAACAGGCCATAGGTGAACTGAATGATGATGCCGCCCGGCGCCATCATCTCGAAGCCCTGATCGAGCAGGCGCAACCGGTCCGATTCGGGCTGGTTGAGCAGCGGCAGGCTCGAGACGATGGTGGAGATCGGCCCTTCGACCTTGCCGGCCAGCGTCTGCTTCAGCGAATAGGCGTCGCCCTGCACCACCTCGACGCCCGGAAAGCGCTGGTGCAGGAGATCGCAAAAAGCGGTCTCATATTCGACCAGCAGCAGGCGCGAGGCGGGAACGCCATGCTCCAGCAGCGCCTGCGTGACCGGGCCGGTACCCGGTCCGAGCTCGACGATCGGCCCCTCGCGGGAGAGATCGACATAGCTCGCCATGGCGCGGGCGAGCATAGGCCCCGAGGGCGAGACGGCGCCGACGCCGCGAGGATTTTCCATCCAAGACCGCAGAAAGCGCGCATTATCGGCGAGAGCGGATTTCAGTGGCTCGATATTCAGTGACACGCTGAGACAGCCTCTCGATCGTTCCAAACGCGCGCGAACATGTATGAGGTCGCACGCCCGGTCAATGGCGTCCGCCTCATTTGCCGAACAGGTCTTTCATCTTCGCGAAGAATCCGGTCGCCTCCGGATGCGTCTGGTGGGACGATTCCTCCTCGAATTCGGTGAGCAGCTCGCGTTGGCGCTTGGTGAGACTTTGCGGCGTCTCGACGCTGATCTGCACATAGAGATCGCCCGATTCGCGACCGCGCAGCAGTGGCATGCCCTTGGCTTTCACCTTGATCTGCTTGCCGGTTTGCGCGCCTTCGGGAATTTTGATCTCGGTCTCGCCGCCGTCGATCGTATGCACTGTGATCTTGCCGCCGAGCGCCGCGCGCACCATGGAGATCGGCACGCGGCAATAGAGATCGGCGCCGTCGCGCTGGAAGAACGTATGCGGCTTCACCGACAGGAAAATATAGAGGTCGCCGGAGGGGCCGCCGCGCAGCCCGGCCTCGCCCTCGCCGGCGAGGCGGATGCGCGTGCCGTCCTCGACGCCGGGCGGCACATTGACCGAGAGCGTGCGCTCTATGGTGGCGCGGCCGGTTCCCGAGCAGGCGGTGCAGGGATTGTCGATCACCTCGCCGCGGCCCTGGCAGGTGGGGCAGGTGCGCTCTATGGCGAAGAAGCCCTGCTGGGCGCGAACGCGGCCATGACCGGCGCAGGTAGGGCAGGTCTTGGGCTTGGAGCCCTTTTTGGCGCCTGTGCCGCCGCAGGGCTCGCAGGAGACGGAGGTCGGCAGCTTCAGCGTCGCCGCCTTGCCGTGGAAGGCCTCCTCCAGCGTGATTTCCATATTGTAGCGCAGGTCCGAGCCGCGCTCGCGCGCGGAGCCGCGGCCGCCGCCGCGCCGTCCCATCACCTCGCCGAAGAGATCGTCGAAAATATCGGCCATGGAGGCGGCGAAGCCGTCGCCGCCGCCGAAGCCGCCGCCTTGCTCGAAGGCGGCGTGGCCGAACCGGTCATAGGCGGCGCGCTTCTGCGTGTCGGAGAGGCATTGATAGGCCTCATTGACCTCCTTGAAGCGCGCCTCGGCCTCCGAGTCGCCGGGATTGCGGTCCGGATGATATTGCATCGCGGCCTTGCGAAAGGCGATCTTGAGCTCGACGTCGGTCGAGGTCTTGGCGACGCCGAGAATTTCGTAGAAGTCGCGTTTGGACATGGGGTCGGTCGATAGGAGTTGGGGAAGGCGTCCTGCGGGCGGAAGCGCCGAGGATCGCAGCCGATATAGGAACTCGGAAAATTTGTTACCACGGTTTGACGGACGCGCCAAAGTCGCGTTTCCGAACCCGCTGGGGTCTTTCGCGCCTCGGCGAAATTGCGCCCGATCCTGTTTGTCAGCGTCGACTGTCTCAGCGCGAAAAGCGTGGCGGGCGTGAACCGAGGCTGGCCGCGCTCGCTCTCGACGCGCCTCTCCTTCTCCCACTCGTGGGAGAAGGTGGCCCGACGCAGCCGGGTCGGATGAGGGTTCCGCGAGCTTAGAGCGCTTTCCGATCGAACGGAAACGGTCGATCGATTAGAATTCGCTCCAACGAAAAAAGGCGAGAGCGCCATCCGATCCAGTTGGATCAAGTGGCGCTCTACAGCGTCGTCGAATGTCGGCGGAATGCGATAGGGACCCTCATCCGACCCTCGCTGACGCGAGGGCCGCCTTCTCCCGCGAGCGGGAGAAGGGAGCGCCCTTTCGACGAACCGGCTTACTTCTTCTTCTCGTCGCCGCCGACTTCCTTGAAATCCGCGTCGATCACATCGTCCTGCGCATGGGTCTCGCCCGTCGGGGCGGCGCCTTCGGACTGCTGGGCCTTGTACATCGCCTCTCCGAGCTTCATCGAAGCCTGGGTCAGCTCATTGGTCTTGGTCTTGATCGCCTCGGCGTCCTCGCCCTCGAGCGCGGTCTTCAGCGCCGCAATGGCGGCCTCGATCGCGCTCTTGTCGGCGGTCGACACCTTGTCGCCGAACTCGGCCAGCGACTTCTCGGCCGAATGCACGGCCGCCTCGCCATGGTTCTTGGTGTCGACGAGCTCACGGCGCGCCTTGTCCTCGGTGGCGTGCGCCTCGGCGTCCTTGACCATTTTGTCGATGTCGGCGTCCGACAGGCCGCCGGAGGCCTGGATGCGGATCTGCTGCTCCTTGTTGGTGGCCTTGTCCTTCGCCGTCACATTGACGATGCCATTGGCGTCGATGTCGAAGGTCACCTCGATCTGCGGCACGCCGCGCGGCGCCGGCGGAATGCCGACGAGATCGAACTGGCCGAGCAGCTTATTGTCCTGCGCCATCTCGCGCTCGCCCTGGAAGACGCGAATGGTGACGGCGGTCTGATTGTCCTCGGCCGTGGAGAACACCTGGCTCTTCTTGGTCGGGATCGTCGTGTTGCGGTCGATGAGGCGCGTGAACACGCCGCCCAGCGTCTCGATGCCGAGCGACAGAGGCGTCACATCGAGCAGCAGCACGTCCTTCACATCGCCCTGCAGAACGCCGGCCTGCACCGCCGCGCCGATGGCGACGACCTCGTCCGGGTTGACGCCCTTATGCGGCTCCTTGCCGAAGAACTGCTTCACCACCTCCTGCACTTTCGGCATGCGGGTCATGCCGCCGACGAGCACCACCTCGCCGATCTCGGCCGCGGAGAGGCCGGCGTCCTTCAGCGCCTTGCGGCAGGGCTCGATGGTGCGCTGGATGAGATCGTCGACCAGCGCCTCGAATTTCGCGCGCGTCAGCTTCAGGGTCAGATGCTTCGGACCGGAGGAGTCCGCGGTGATGTAGGGCAGGTTGATCTCGGTCTGCGTCGCGGAGGAGAGCTCGATCTTCGCCTTCTCGGCGGCTTCCTTCAGGCGCTGAAGGGCGAGCTTGTCCTTGGTGAGATCGATGCCCTGCTCCTTCTTGAACTCGCCGGCGAGATATTCGACGAGACGGCCGTCGAAGTCCTCGCCGCCGAGGAAGGTGTCGCCATTGGTGGACTTCACCTCGAACACGCCGTCGCCGATCTCGAGGATGGACACGTCGAAGGTGCCGCCGCCGAGGTCATAGACCGCGATCGTGCCGGCGCCCTTCTTGTCGAGGCCATAGGCGAGCGCGGCCGCTGTCGGCTCGTTGATGATGCGCAGCACCTCGAGACCGGCGATCTTGCCGGCGTCCTTGGTGGCCTGACGCTGGGCGTCGTTGAAGTAAGCGGGAACGGTGATGACCGCTTGAGTCACGGTCTGGCCGAGATAGGCCTCGGCCGTCTCCTTCATCTTCTGCAGGATGAAGGCGGAAATCTGCGAGGGCGAATATTGCTTGCCGTCCGACTGCACCCAGGCGTCGCCATTGGGGGCCTTGACGATATTATAGGGGACGAGGCCGATGTCCTTCTTGGTCATCGGATCGTCGAAGGAACGACCGATGAGTCGCTTTATCGCGAAGAAGGTGCGCTCTGGATTGGTCACCGCCTGACGCTTGGCGGGCTGGCCGACGAGACGCTCTCCGTCCTCTGTGAAAGCGACGATGGACGGCGTCGTGCGCGCGCCTTCCGCGTTCTCGATGACCTTGGGGCTCGACCCTTCCATGACGGCCACGCAGGAATTGGTCGTGCCGAGGTCGATGCCGATGATTTTAGCCATATCGCCGTTCCTTTCGTTCTTTCGAAATCGGGTCCCGAAGCGGCCCGTATGTCGCCGATCCTTCGGCGGCTCGCATTTTCAGCCCGCCGCGCATCGGCTGTTCATCGTCACTTCAGATTGTAATCGGCCTGCATCGGCGCAAGTGCGATCTGCATATAGAGCGCGCCGGGCATATAGAATGAAGGCTCCCATGGCGGCAAGCGCCGTCGGGGCCGGGATTTTCTGTTCTTCCGTCGGCTTTGCCGCTCGGGCTCGCTTTCGCTTATTCTCCTCGCAGCGATTCGCGAAGCGAAGCTCGGCCGCGGACGAGCCCGCGCCTATTTCCGAACTCTGATTGCGAACAGGCCGACGCGTGCTTCCCCACTCGATCGAACCCATTCTGCGAATCGTCGCCGTCCTCGGCGACGCCGGCTTCGTCCTGCCGGCGAGCGGCGGCCTCGCCGCGGCGCTGTGGGCGGCCGGCGATCGCCGCGCGGCCGTCGCATTCCTCGGCGCCATAGCGGTCTGCGGCGTCATGGCGACCTTCGCCAAGATAATCTCCATGGCCTTCGGCCCGCCGGCGCTGCACAGCCCCAGCGGCCACGCCGCGCTCGCGGCGGCCTTCTTCCTGCCGCTCTCCGCAATTTTCATGCGCGTTCGCGAGAAGCGCGCCGGAATTTTGGCCGCCGCCCTCTGCCTGGCGGCGGCCGTGCTCGTCGCCATCATCAGAGTGGCGCAGGGCGCGCATACGGAGCCGGAGGCTTTCGCCGGATTTTTCATAGGCTTGGCGTCATTCGGCGTGTTTCTGCGCGCCGCCCCGGCGCAGGTCTCGATCGGCGCTCCGGCGATCATCGTCTTCTTCATCGTCGCTGTCGCGATTCAGTCCCAGATCGGGCTCAGCATAGAAGTAGAAGGGCCGCTCGAGCGCATTGCGACACGGCTCGCCGAGATGCTGTCGCTCTAGCTCCAATGTTTCTATCTTGTTTCTTTTGCGCTTTCGAAAAAACCTCGGGGCCGGAAGCGGATAGGCTCTTCTCGCGCGGCGCGGCTGACGCCTGACAATATTTGATTTTCATCACGAAGCGTGCGATTCGACACGATAGGAATAGCGTTTTTGGCGGAGAAACGCCGCAATGCAGAAGAGTCGATTGTTGCGGTCCGCGGCGGCGTTATCCATTCTCCTCCTGCTTTCCGCCTGTGACAATTCCGGCCGCAAGGCCGAGGACCCGGCGCGGGTCGTGCTCGTCGCGCCGGTTCATTACGCGCCGCGCTCGCCGACGCGCCAATTCGTCGCCGCCATCCGTCCTCGCGTCGAGACCGACCAATCCTTCCGCGTCGCCGGCAAGGTGGTGCGCCGCCTCGTCGAGAATGGGCAGGCCGTCAAGGCCGGCGATCTTCTGGCGGTGCTGGACGAGGCCGATCTGCGCCTGCAGAAGGAGCAGGCCGAGGCGGAACTCTCCGCCGCGCGCATGGCGCTGGAGCAGGCCGCCGCCGACGAGCGCCGCGCGCAGACCTTGCGCAAGGATGGCTGGACCGCGCAGGCGGCGCTCGATCGCCAGAAAGCCCAGGCCGAGGAGGCGCGCGGCCGCCAGCAGCGCGCGCTGCGGGCCGTCGAGCTCGCCAAGAATGCGCTGGATTACGCCTCGCTGCGCGCCGATTCGGACGGCGTGGCGACGGCGACCTTCATCGAGCCGGGGCAGGTGGTCGCGGCGGGTCAGGCGGCGGTGCGCGTCGCCCGCGCCGGCGCGCTCGAGGCCGTCGTCGCTCTGCCGGAGGCCTTCGCCTCCGTCGCCGGAGCGGGGGAGGCGAGCCTCTTTCTCTGGTCCGATCCAGCCAAGACCTATCGCGCCAGCCTGCGCGAGCTCGGCGCTTCCGCCGACGCCGCCACCCGCACCTTCTCCGCGCGCTATTCGATCGTCGGCGCCGATGAGAAGGTCGGGCTCGGCATGAGCGCGACGCTGACGCTCGCCGGCAAGGATCAGGGCGTCGCCGCGGCTCTGCCGCTGGCGGCTCTGTTCGATCAAGGCTCCGGCCCCAGCGTGTGGAAGGTGGAGGAGGGCGGCAAGCTCACCCTCGCGCCCGTCTCTGTGCTGCGCTACGAGGCCAAGACGGCGCTGATTACCGCCGGCGTCGCCGAGGGCGACCGCGTGGTCGTGCTCGGCGCCCATAAGCTCGATCCCGGCCAGCGTGTGCGTCCGGTCGACGCCGAGAGTCTGTGAGGCGCAGGGCGATGGGCTTCAATCTCTCTCTTTGGGCGGTCAAGCGTCAGACGCTCACTCTGGCGCTGATTCTGGCCGTGGCCATCGCCGGGGTCTTCTCCTATTTCCGCCTCGGCCGCGCCGAGGACCCGTCCTTCACCATCAAGGTCGCCAATCTCACAGCGATCTGGCCGGGCGTCACCGCGCTCGAGATGCGCGATCAGGTGGCCGACCGCCTGGAGAAGAAGCTGCAGGAGCTTCCCTATCTCGAGAAGATCGAGACCTATGTGAAGCCGAGCTTCCTCGCCATGCAGGTGACGTTCAAGGACACGACGCCGCCCGCGCAAGTGCCGACCCTCTTCTATCAATTGCGCAAGAAGCTCCACGACATTCAGCCGGAGCTGCCGCAGGGCGTGATCGGCCCCGACGTCAATGACGAGTTCGGCGACGTCGACGCCGTGCTCTACGCCGTCCATGGCTCCGGCGCCGATTATCACCAGCTCGACCGCGTGGTGGAGATGTTCCGCCAGCGCCTGCTGGAGACGACGGACATCGTCAAGGTCAATGTCTATGGCGAGCAGGATCGCAAGATCTTCGTCGAGTTCAGCCAGGCCAAGCTCGCCAATCTCGGCGTGACGCCGCAGGCGCTGTTCGAATCGCTCGCCAAGCAGAATGCGGTGAACGCCTCCGGCGTCTTCGAGACGCCGGCCAATCGCGTGCCCTTGCGCGTCACCGGCGCGCTGAAGGGCGCGGAGGCCATCGCCGCGACGCCGGTGGAGGCGAGCGGCCATGTGTTTCGCCTGGGCGACGTCGCCGATGTCGTGTCTGGCTATCAGGACCCGCCGAACTTTCTGGCGCGCTACAAGGGCGAGCCGACCATCGTTGTCGGCGCGGTGATGGCGCGTGGCGGCAATGTCCTCACCCTCGGCAAGAATCTCGAGGCCACAATGGCCGAGGTTCGCGCCGAGACGCCGGTCGGCATAGAGATCACGCAGATCGCCGATCAGCCGACCGTCGTCTCTCATGCAGTCGGCGAGTTCACGCGCTCCTTCGTCGAGGCGCTGGTCATCGTCCTTTTCGTGAGCTTCGTCTCGCTCGGCTTTCGCACCGGAATCATCGTCGCCCTGTCGGCGCCGCTGGTGCTCGCCGTCGTCTTCGTGTTCATGAACGCCTTTGGCGTCGATCTTCAGCGCATCTCGCTCGGCGCGCTCATCATCGCGCTCGGCCTGCTGGTCGATGACGCCATCATCGCCGTCGAGATGATGACGGTGAAGATGGAGCAGGGCGAAGATCGCATCAGCGCGGCGACCTTCGCCTGGACGTCCACGGCCTTTCCCATGCTCACCGGCACTCTGGTGACGGTGGCGGGCTTCATGCCGGTCGGCTTTGCCGCCTCCTCCACCGGCGAATATACGGGCTCGCTGTTCTTCGTGCTGGCCGTGGCGCTCGTCGCCTCCTGGTTCGTCGCCGTGCTGTTCACGCCCTATCTCGGCGTGAAGCTGCTGCCGGATTTCTCGCGCCATGCGCATCACGATCCAGAGGCGATCTATTCGACTCCCTTCTATCTCGGCCTGCGCCGGCTCATCACCTGGGCAGTCGACAATCGCCTGCTCGTCGTTTGCGCGACGGGGGGGATTTTCGTCGCGGCGGTCCTCGGCTTCGGCCATGTGCAGAAGCAGTTCTTCCCCATTTCCGAGCGGCCGGAGCTGTTCTTCCAGCTGCGCATGCCGGAGGGCTCGTCCATATTCGCGACGGCCGCGGCGGTGGACGAGGCCGAGAAGCTGCTGAAGGGCGATGAGGACGCCGTCCATTACACGAGCTATATCGGCCGCGGCCCGCCGCGCTTCTGGCTCGGCCTCAGCCCGGCGCTGCCCAATGAGGCCTATGCGGAGATCGTCATCGTCGCCAAGGATCTCGAGGCGCGCGAGCGGCTGAAGGTCCGCCTGTCGAAGGCGCTGGAGGATGGCGCCGTCTCGCAGGCGCGCGCCCGCGTCGATCGCTTCAACTTCGGCCCGCCGGTAGGCTTTCCGGTGCAGTTTCGCGTCATCGGCCGCGATCCGGCGGAGGTGCGCGCCATCGCCTATCGCGTGCGCGATCTAATGCGCGAGGACAAGGCCGTCGTCGAGCCGCATCTGCAATGGAACGAGCAGACGCCAGCGGTGCGGCTCGTCATCGATCAGGACCGCGCGCGCGTCATGGGCCTCACGCCGCAAGAGGTGGCGAATCGGCTGCAGATGATGGTCTCCGGCGTGACGATCACCAGCCTGCGCGACGGCATAGACCGCGTCGATGTGGTCGCCCGCGCCACGCCTGGCGAGCGCGGCGATCTCGGGCGGCTCGACGATATTGTGATATTGACGCGCGCGGGGGCGCCCGTGCCCGTCTCGCAGATCGCCAAGATCGTCTATGAGCATGAGGAGCCGATCATCTGGCGGCGCAATCGCAACATGCTCGTCACCGTGCGCGCCGATGTGAAGGACGGCGTGCAGGCGCCGGACGTCACCAATCGCATTTGGCCGCGCCTCGCCGAGATTCGCGAGCATCTGCCGCCGGGCTATCGGCTCGAGATCGGCGGCGCGATCGAGGAATCCGCCAAGGCCAATTCCTCCATCGCCGCCGTGGCGCCGGTCATGATTCTCGTCATGCTGGTGATCGTGATGTTCCAGCTGCAGGACTTCACGCGGCTCGGCCTCGTTATGATGAGCGCGCCGCTCGGCCTCATCGGCTCCTCGCTGGCGCTCAATCTCGCGGGCGCGCCTTTCGGCTTCGTCGCTCTGCTCGGCCTCATCGCGCTCTCCGGCATGGACATGCGCAACTCGATCATCCTGGTCGATCAAGTGCGTCAGGATCTCGAGAAGGGCGCCAATTATCGCGAGGCCATCATCGGCGCCACGGTGCGCCGCGCGCGGCCGGTGGCGCTCACCGCGATGGCCGCCATTCTCGGCATGATTCCGCTGACGCGCTCGCTGTTCTGGGGGCCGATGGCGCTCACCATAATGGGCGGCCTCTTCGTCGCGACCTTTCTGACGGTGCTGTTCCTGCCGGCGCTCTATGCGATGTGGTTCCGCCGCAAGCTCGGCGACACGCTGGTCGAGACGCAGCCGCCGCCGGCTGCCGCGCAATTCGCTTATTGCGAGCTGCCGAGGGTGGCGGAATGAGCGGGAGCCCCGCCCGCCGCGGCTGAAGCGGTTTGCCGAGCGCGGAAGGTAATATAGCCGCATTCCGGTTTGCCAGAATGCGGCTAACGATAGAGTGGAACCATTGAGCGAGCGCTCTGCGTCGAGCGCGCAATATTTCTTCGGAGCGGCATATGCGTAAATCATTGGCCGTGGCGGCCCTTTTGACCAATCTCCTCTGCGGCGCGACCGCCGTTCGCGCGGATGCGTCGCTGGAGGATGTCCGCGTCGCGCGACAAGTCGTCGACGCGCTCCATTTGAGCGATCAAATGGCGGCGATTCTGCCGCAGCTCGTCGACGCCGTGGGGCGCGGGCTCACCGCGCATTATCCCCAGCACGCCCAAGAGATTTCCGAGATCATGCCGCGACTGAAAGTCAAAGCGGCGGCGCGGATCGACGAATTCATGAGCCTCATGGCCACGGCCTTGGCCCCGAAACTGTCGTCGATGGAGCTGCGCGAGTTGCGGAGCTTCGCCACCGGACCGCGCGACGTCGCGGCGCGTAATGATTTCGCGCGCTCGCCGACAGGAATCAAATTTTTCTCCCTGCGCGAAGAGTTCAAGCGCGAAATGCGGGAGCGGGGAGAGCAATGGGGCGCGAAAATCGGACGCGAGGTCGATGAGGAGTTCAAGGCCGAGCTGAAGAGCCGCGGCGTCCATTTATAGAAACTGCTATCGCGCCGTCTTTGAAAATGAATTGCGCCGCTCCTTCGTTAAGAAGGGCGGCGCTGAAACCTCCAGAGAATATGCGGCTCGAGGGGAGCGATTCCCGCCCCCTCAGCCGCCGTTCTTCTTCTTGCTCTGATCGCTGGCGATGGGCGAGGCGTCGGTGAGGCCCTTGTCGATCTTCTCGAGGATCTTCGGCAGATCGTCCGGATCGGGGCTCATGTCGCGCGCGTGATTCCATTGGAAGCGCGCCTCGAGCTTGCGATTGACGCGCCAATAGGCGTCGCCGAGATGGTCGTTGATGACCGGATCGGAAGGCTTGAGATCGACCGCCTTCTCGAGCTCGCGCACCGCCTCGTCATAGCGGCCGAGGCGGTAATAGGCCCAGCCGAGACTGTCGACGACATAGCCGTCGCGCGCGCGCAGATCGACGGCGCGGCGCAGCATTTTGAACGCCTCGTCGAGATTGACGCCCTGATCCACCCAAGAATAGCCGAGATAATTCAAAACCAGCGGCTGGTCCGGATAGAGCTCCAGCGCCTTTTTGAGATCGGCCTCGGCGGTCGGCCAGTTCTTGCGGCGCTCATTGGCGATGCCGCGATAATAATAGAGCAGCCACTGGCTCTTGTCCGTCTGCGGCTGCAGGTCCAGCACCTTGGTGTAGGTGGTGACCGAATCGGCGAAGAGCTTGCGCGAGCGCTGTATGTTGCCGAGCGCGGTCAGCGCCTCCTGATCCTTGGGATGCTCGACGATCACCGCCTGGAGGTGGTCGGTCGCCTCCTTGGTCTTGCCGAGCGTCTCCAGCAGCAGCGCCGCCTGCACATCGGCGTTGACGCGCAGCGGGTTTTCCTTCGGCACGCTGTCGTAGAGATCGATGGCGATCTCCTCCTGCTTCATGCGCTCATAGATGTCGGCGAGGGTGATCGTCGCCAGCGCATTGTCGGGCGCGAGGAAGAGCGAGAGGCGCAGATAGATCAGCGAGGCGAGCTCGTCGCCCTGGCGGCCGCCGATCGCGCCGAGGCCATAGAGCACCTCGGCCGCGCCGGCGTCTGCGTCGCGAACGAAGGGCGTGAGCGGCTTGCCCGTGTCGATGTCGGCGATCGCCGCGGTGACGATGGGATGACGCGGGGCGAGATCGTCGAAGGCGCGATAGACGCGGCGCGCCTCCTCGCGGCTGCCATGCGCGACGAGGAAGCGCGCATAGGCGTCGACGAGGCGCAGCGTATTGCGCTCGGAGCCATAGGCGGATTTGAAGCGCTTGGTCGCCTCGGCCTTGTCGCTGTTCTTCGCCGAATCGACGATGAGCGCGGCGTGATAGTCGCGGAAGACGGCGAAGGCGTCTTCCTTGAGCTTGTCGGCCGTGGCCAGCGCCTGCTTGGTCTCGCCGGCGCCCGCATAGGCCCAGGCGGTGAGCAGCGTGGAGGTGACGTCATGCTTGCGGTCGAGCCCGCCTTTGGCGAGGACGGCGCGGGCCTTGGCGAATTTCTTGGCCTTTATCGCCTCGACGCCGAGCGTCAGATTGGCGAGGCCATTGTTTTTGTCGAAGGTCGCGACGCGGGCGGCGAGGGCGAAGGCCTCCTGCATATTGCCATTGGCGAGAGCGGCGACGAAGGCGCGCTCGGTCAGCTCGCGATTGCGCGGATCATTGCGCAGCGCCTCGCGGAAAAATGTGGATGCGGCCAGCGTGTCGCGTTCCGCCCCGGCGACGATGGCGGCGAGGTAATTTCCGGACGCGCTCTCGCCGACCTCGAAGGGCGTCGCGATGGAGAGAGACGATTCGCGGGCGTGAGCCGAGCCCTCGCCGACGAAGGAGATTTTGCCGGCGAAATCATCGACCCCGAGCGAAAGCGCGCAAAACGCCGCGGCGGCATAGGCCGCGCGGGTCGAGAAAGAGCGAACGCGGCGCCGTCCAGGCGCATCGGACGAGAAGAATCTGTTCACGTGCTGTTTCCCGCAATCGGCCGCAGCGGCGCGGCGCCGGCGCGCCCCGAAAGAGGCCGCCGAGCGCCACCATCATGCGGGAAGATGGCTGTTTTGAGCCGCCCCCGCAAGTGCGAAATATCCCAACGGGGGCAGCCGTCTTTTGTCGCGAAAGCGTCGCGTCAGCTTCGTCCGCGCACGGCGGCGACGATCTTCTGCGCAGCGTCGTCGAGATCGTCGGCAGGGATCACATCGAGGCCCGAGCTGGAAATAATTTCCTTGCCGAGATCGACATTGGTGCCCTCGAGGCGCACCACCAGCGGCACGGCGAGGCCGACTTCCTTCACCGCGGCGATGACGCCCTCGGCGATGACGTCGCAGCGCATGATGCCGCCGAAGATGTTGACGAGAATGCCCTTCACTTTGGGATCGGCGGTGATGATCTTGAAGGCGGCCGTCACCTTCTCCTTGGTGGCGCCGCCGCCGACGTCGAGGAAGTTGGCGGGGTTCTCGCCATAGAGCTTGATGATGTCCATCGTCGCCATCGCGAGGCCGGCGCCGTTCACCATGCAGCCGATGGTGCCGTCGAGCGCGATATAGGCGAGCTCATATTTGGAGGCCTCGATCTCCTTCTCGTCCTCCTCGGTCTTGTCGCGCAGCGCGACCACATCGGGATGACGATAGAGCGCGTTGTCGTCGAAGGAGATCTTCGCGTCGAGGCAGCGCAGGCGGCCGTCCTTGGTGACGATCAGCGGATTGATCTCGAGCAGCTCCATATCCTTGGCGACAAAGGCCGAGAACAGGCGCTCGGTGAGCGAGACCGCCTCCTTCACCAGCGGGCCGGTGAGGCCGAGCGCGTCGGCGACGCGGCGGCCGTGATGCGGCAGCACGCCGGTCGCCGGATCGACGGCGAAAGTCACGATCTTCTCCGGCGTCGCATGGGCGACGGCCTCGATATCCGTGCCGCCCTCGGTGGAGACGACGAAGGAGACGCGCGAGGTGGCGCGATCGATCAGCAGCGAGAGGTAGAATTCCTTGTCGATATCGGCGCCGTCCTCGATATAGAGGCGGTTGACCTGCTTGCCGGCCTCGCCCGTCTGCACCGTGACCAGCGTCGAGCCCAGCATCTCCTTGGCGAAGGTCTCGACCTCGTCGAGCGAGCGGGCGAGGCGCACGCCGCCCTTCTCGCCGGCCGAAGCCTCCTTGAACTTGCCCTTGCCGCGGCCGCCGGCGTGGATCTGCGCCTTGACGACATAGACGGGGCCGGGCAGGCCGCTCGCGGCCTGGCGCGCCTCGTCGGCGGCGAGCGCCGGAGCGCCTTCGGCGACCGGGGCGCCGAACTCACGCAGGATGGCTTTGGCCTGATATTCGTGGATGTTCATTTCTCACCGATCCTGATTGCGACCTTACGTCGCGACAACGCGCCCCTCGCCGGGGGCGGAAACGGGGCTCAGCGCGCTCAGGCGAAGGCGGGGTCGAGCGCCTTGCTGGCGGCGATCAGCGTCTTCACCGAGCCGACGGATTTGTCGAACATCTGCTGCTCGGCCGCATCGAGCGAGATCTCGACGATGCGTTCAACGCCATTGGCGCCGATCACCACTGGCACGCCGACATAGACCCCGCTGACGCCATATTGGCCGTCGAGATAGGCGGCGCAGGGCAGCACGCGGCGTTTGTCCTTCAGATAGCTCTCCGCCATGGCGATGGCCGCGGAGGCCGGCGCGTAATAGGCGGAGCCGGTCTTCAGCAGGCCGACGATCTCGCCGCCGCCTTTGCGCGTGCGGTCGACGATGGCGTCGATCTTCGCCTGAGTGGTCCAGCCCATGGCGACGAGATCGGGCAGGGGAATTCCGGCGACGGTCGAGTAGCGCACGGAGGGAACCATATCGTCGCCATGGCCGCCGAGCACGAAGGCGCTCACATCCTCCACCGAGACGTTCAGCTCCTCGGCCAGAAAGAATCGGAAGCGCGCCGAATCGAGCACGCCCGCCATGCCGACGACCTTATTGGCTGGCAGGCCGCTCGCCTTCTGCAGCGCCCAGACCATGACGTCGAGCGGATTGGTGATGCAGATGACGAAAGCGTTCGGCGCATAGGCCTTGATGCCGGCGCCGACCTTGGAGACGACGCCGAGATTGATGGTGAGCAGATCGTCGCGGCTCATGCCGGGCTGGCGCGGCACGCCCGCCGTCACGATGACGACATCCGCGCCGGCGATGGCGGAATAATCGTCCGCGCCGGCGATGCGCGCGTCGAATCCCTCGACAGGCGCGGATTGGGAGAGGTCGAGCGCCTTGCCCTGAGGCACGCCGCTCGCGATGTCGAACAATACGACGTCGCCGAGCTCCTTGAGGCCGATGAGATGGGCCAGCGTCCCGCCGATATGGCCGGCGCCGATCAGGGCGATTTTCTTGCGCGCCATCTTTTCTCCTATGGGCGTGCCTGGAAATAAACTGCTAGCGCGCTTTTTCCCGTCTGAAAAGGCGAGAGTCGCTTCTAGCGAAGCTTCGCACGAAAATTGAGCAAGCGCGCGAGCCTGCGCCGCGCGGCTGTGGAAATAGGCTGTTCCGAACCCGCTCTCCTTCCGACGCCGCTCCGTGGGTCTAGAGCGCGTCCACGCCGCCGAGCGAGAGAATGAGCTTCCATTCCTCCTCCGAGACGGGCTGCACCGATAGGCGAGAATTATTGACCAGCACCATTTCGGAAAGGCGCGGATCGGACTTGATCTCGGCGAGCGTCACCGGCCTCGCGAATGGCGCGACGGCCTTTATGTCGACCATGCCGAATTTGCCGCTCTCATCCGTATGGTCGGGATAATAGGTCTTGATGACTTCCACCACGCCGACGACGGCCTTGTCCTCGTTGGAATGGTAGAAGAATCCATGCTCGCCGATCTGCATCGCCATCAGCTGCTTCTTGGCGAGATGGTTGCGCACGCCGTTCCAGAATGTGCCCTTCGCGCCGGCCGCGACCTGCTGGTCCCAGGACCATGTTTTGGGCTCGCTCTTGAACAGCCAATGCGCCATCAGAGCTCGGCTCCCACCACGCGCTTCCAAGGCTTGACCTCGACGCTCGCGAACAGCCCGGCCTCGGCGTAAGGGTCCTCGGCGAGCAGAGCCTGCGCCGCGGCGACATCCGCCGCCTCGACGATCAGCAGCGAGCCGACGGGCTTCTCGGCCGAATCGAGAAACGGCCCGCCGAGCTTCACCTGCGCCGCATTGGCGGCGAGGAAGGCGAGATGCGCCTCGCGGGTGGCGAGCCGAAGCTCGACATGGTTCGGCTTGTCCAGGCAGAGAGCGACGAAGAGCGGCAAAGCGGCCTCGTGAAAAGGGGGAAGCGACGGCGCGGCGCTGATTAGCAGATCATGGCGCCGCGGTCGACAGAATTGGACGTGGGAAGCAGGGAATGCGTCGGCGTCAACGCCTTCCGCTCGGAGGGACGATAACGCGCCCGGGGTCGGATGAGCGACGTCGCATTTCGCCTCGAACGTGACGTGACGTCGCATGTCTCATTTCTCAGAGCTTGCAGCGTCAGTCGTTCGGGCAGGCTCGGATACGTTCAGGGGCGCCTATAGTTTAGTGCAGGAAACAGTTCATCCAATCGATGCGCCCTCAATCGATGCGCCCACCTTGCCCCTGCCGCCGTTCTCGCCTATAAGCCGCGCCATCCCACAGGCGAAAGTCTTACGGTTCCTGCTACAAGGCGCCGTTCCGGTGGCCGGTTCTCCGGCTTCTCCATGCTTTCGCCGAGGCTAGAACCGGAGAAAATACAATGGCGATTCCTGATTTCACGATGCGCGGCCTGCTCGAGTCCGGCGCTCATTTCGGCCACCAGTCGCATCGCTGGAACCCGAAGATGGCTCCCTATATCTTCGGCGCGCGCAACAACATCCACATCATCGACCTCGCCCAGACGGTGCCGCTGCTGCATCAGGCGCTGAAGGTCGTCTCCGACACTGTGGCGCGCGGCGGTCGCGTGCTCTTCGTCGGCACCAAGCGTCAGGCGCAGGATCAGATCGCCGACGCCGCCAAGCGCAGCGCGCAATATTTCATCAACTCCCGCTGGCTGGGCGGCACGCTCACCAATTGGAAGACCATCTCCGGCTCCATCCAGCGCCTGCGCAAGCTCGACGAGCAGCTCGGCGCCGGCTCCGCGGGCGTCACCAAGAAAGAGCGTCTGCTGCTCACCCGCGAGCGCGACAAGCTCGAGAAGGCGCTGGGCGGCATCAAGGACATGGGCGGCACGCCCGATCTCATCTTCGTGATCGACACCAATAAGGAGCAGCTGGCGATCAAGGAGGCCAACCGCCTGAAGATCCCGGTGGTGGCGATCCTCGACACCAATTGCGATCCGGACGGCATCACCTTCCCGATCCCCGGCAATGACGACGCCGGCCGCGCCATTGCGCTCTATTGCGATCTCATCGCCCGTGCGGCGATCGACGGCATCTCGCGCAGCCAGGGTCTTTCGGGTCTCGATATCGGCGCCATGGAGTCGCCGACGGCGGAGCCGGCGCTCGGCCGCGTCCACACGGATCTGCGCTCGGCCGACGAAGTCGCCGCCGATGCTGCGACCGCCGAGGTCGAGATCGCGCTCGAGCCCTTCGAGCTGCTCGCCGCTCCGCGCGGCGCTCCGGACGATCTCGCCAAGCTGCATGGCGTCGGTCCGCAGCTGGTCAAGAAGCTCAACGATGGCGGCATCTTCCATTATTGGCAGATCGCGGCCATGGCGCCGGCCGACGTCGAGAAGCTCGATCTGGACCTCAAGCTCAACGGCCGCATCGCCCGCGACGGCTGGGTCGATCAGGCGCGCTCGCTGGCTTCGGCCTGATTTCGCGCCAGAGCGCTTTCCGATCGAACGGAATCGTTCGATCGATCAGAATTCGCTCCCAAATAGAGAAATGAGAGCGTCA
>NZ_LUUM01000285.1:0-24710 GCF_001644125.1 Methylosinus sp. R-45379 | reverse complement strand
TCCCGACACTGTGAATGGCATGCAATGGCTGCATCAGCTCTACACATTGTCCGAGCCGGACTGCAGCTCGCGCGTAACCGTTCCGGTGCTCTGGGACAAGGACAGCCGCAAGATCGTTTCCAATGAATCCTCGGAGATTCTGCGGATGTTCAACAGCGCCTTCGATCACATAGGCGCGGCGGAAGGCGACTATTATCCGGCCGAGCTGCGCAGCGAGATCGACGCCGTCAACGAGCGCGTTTACGCCGGCCTCAACAACGGCGTCTACCGCGCCGGCTTCGCCGCGACGCAGGCGGCCTATGAGGCCGCCGTCGCGGATGTCTTCGAGACGCTGGACTGGCTCGAGCAGCGCCTCGAGACCCGCAGCTTCCTGGTCGGCGAACAATTGACCGGAGCCGATATCCGGCTGTTTACGACACTGGTGCGATTCGATGTGGTCTATTACGGTCACTTCAAGTGCAATTTGCGGGCGCTCGTCGATTATCCCGCTCTCTGGCGCTACACGAGGGCGCTCTACCAGCACCCGGCAATCCGCCCGACCGTCGATTTCGGTCACATCAAGGGTCATTACTACGGCAGCCATCCCTGGCTGAATCCGAGTGGGATTGTTCCAATCGGCCCACGACGCGATTTCGATGCTCCGGTCGAGCCTCGCCATCATCATCAGGAAGTAGTCTCGTAACCGGCCTCGACGCCTCTCTCTCCAACGTTTCGAGATACTCCGTTCGCTCGGTTCGTCGCGCGATCATAAAATCGGAAGTCGGCTCTTCGCCCACCGTGCGGGATCTGGCTTGAACAAGCACCCGGTTTTGCCCCCGCGGAGCGCAAAAATTCAACGGTTTAGAACGCCAATCAACGTCGAATCCCATCGGCGATTCATACATGCCAACCATCACACATGACTCCTGATGATGGCCATCCCTTCATACTTTCATATAACAGCCCAAGCCCTGTATCGCCTTCGTCCAGTCAACTCGCGAAGGTTCGACGAGAGTTCGCCGATCATCGTGGTCGCGGCTTGCTGCGACATTCGGAGTTCTTTGGCGACGAAAGGGACGGTGACGACCGGCGACGCCAGACACAGGTCGACAAACCGCGGCAGCCTCGAATTCGTTCTGCGGTCTTTGCATTTTCTGAGTAGAAGCTCGCGCGCGACGAATCCGCCTTTGCCATGAGTTCGACCGCGTGTGTGAACACCATGAGTCGCGATCCATAATCACTTTGCCGGCTCGTCCGAAATTTGGCGTTACGAAATCCCGCATGCAGCGCTGAGAGATGATGCCGCGTTTTTCCCCGGCGCTGTAGCAAGGCTGCGGCGAGCAAGGGCCAGAGCCATGCGCTGTGCTGTAAAGGCTCGATCTCTTCCCAAGCGTCGAGCGCCACGCCTGCGGCCATCAAGGGCGGAAGATTGCTCGCCGTGCCGAGGCGCTCGCGCCACTCGGCGAGGCGGCCTCCTCGTCCCAATCCTCATCGTAAACCAAACCAGAGTCGTCCCGTTTCCGCTGGGCCGGCTCGATGCGCTCTGCCAAACGCGACGTTCGCGCCAATAGTTCGTCGATCTCGTCGAATTCCTCTGTCGAGGATCGCTCCACGGTCTCGAGCTCATGCTCCGCCGCGTCTGGGCGCGCGACCCGGCCGCGGTCGCCTCGAGGAGAATACCGTGTGGTCGCGACACGCCACGCAGACTAGCAAGTCCCTCGATCGTCAGCGGCCAACCCGGTTCGCGATCGGCGATGCGGCGCACGAGCAGAACGGCATGAGCCCGCACGAGCCGGTATGTCGCAGTATGCGCGTCCGTCCCGGCGTCATGAAGGATGAGATCCTCGAGCGGAACGAATTCGCCCGCGCGCCACAGAGCGGCTGTCGCGTTGCCTTTAACTCCGCGAATCCTGCGTTAGGAGCAACTGAATTGCCTTTAACGGGGTCATCCTCACTTTCCGTGCTGCCGACTTGCTGGGGCGGCCGGTCTCAGGATCGTGTCGTCACTCGTTGGAAGGCCGAGGCGCTTCATCAACCGTTCGGCCGGCCGGCCGCGGACGCCGTGTCCGAACAGCCGGATGAGCTCGACGACCCTCTCGGTCTGACGCGCGTAAGGCCTCGCAATATCGGATAGCTGCTCTGAGAATGTTTGGCGGTCACACTCGTCGTTCAGGCAGCGCCAACGGCTCGTATGGAGCTTTACGGTGACCAAAGATCCTTGGACCGGCAAATCCAGAAGGCTCCGGATATATCGGCTATGCCGGCGCGTCGACCGCATGTTGCAGCCAGGACATGCGCCGACTTCCGAAAAAGTGGGTCCTCGCGACCACGGTGCCGGTTCGAAGAGAAAAAACGCCCACCCCGACCTCGGCGCAATATTTTCGTGACTACATTCTGAGCCGTTGGTCGGACGGGTGCCCCCGAGGCCGTCAATTGTTCGAGGAAGTCAAGTCGCGAGGATATTTGGGCAGCTATTCGAATATGCAGCGCGTTCTCGCACGATTGGGACTCACGAAACGTGGCGCACGGTCGTCATCTTCTGTGCTCGCGCCAAAGCTCGCGAAAACGGAGCCAACGACAACAGGGGACGTCCTTGCCGAAACGCCAGCGACGCCTCGTGCTGTTGATCCCGCGACCGGGTGGCTGATCTCCCCGATTGTCGCGGCGGCGCTCCGCATGAAGCCGCGTGGTCAGCTGACGCCGGCTCAGACAACGAAGGCGGCAGCTCTGAAAGACGCTTCACCGGACTTCGTGATTATGCGCGGACTTGCCATGCGCTTTCGCGGCATTCTTCGCAGCAAGAACGTCAAGGGGCTCGAAACTTGGCTGAACGACGCGCAGCGCTGCGGCCTATTCGCAATCCAGCGTTTCGTCCGCACGTTGCGACGCGACATCGAAACCGTCAAGAATGGAGTGACAGAAACCTGGAGCAACGGACAAACAGAGGGACAAATCAATCGGCTGAAAACTCTCAAGCGCTCGATGTATGGCCGCGCAGGTGCCGAACTCCTGCGCGCGCGGATGTCGCCGCTTTCGTCAATCGCCGAGCACGGAAAGTGAGGATGACCCAATTCTTGTCATCGCCGCGCAGCGAAGAGCCTCCGAGCGGCGATAGTAGTTTATCGCCTACAACTATAGATATACTCTAGCGCCGTCGTCGTGTGACGGAGTTGTTGTTTCCATGAAAGATAAGTAACGTGTGCTCGACGAGCGCCTTTCGATTCCGCCACGAGGATTCGCCGGACAAATGACGGTTTTGGAAGGGGGCGGTCGAATTGGCGGAGGACGAATGACGTACGAAGAGCGGGCGCAGGTCGCCGATCCCAGAGCGCTCGATCCGGCGGTCCTGAGCGAACAGGTTCGGGTCCTTTATGGAAGCACGGCGGTATTGCCCGTCAATCTGCTCAATGCCGTCCTCACCGCCTGGGTAGCGCAGAGTTTGTATCCGAGATGGGTTTTGCTTCTCTGGGTGGGTTCGCTGACCGTCATCGTCTCCTTGCGGCTCTACAATTCATGGCTCTACAAGAGCGAGCCGCAGCCGGACGACGCCGCGCGCCGCTGGGCGCTGCGCTTCACTGCCGGGGCTACGGCGACGGGTTGCCTATGGGGGCTGTCCGCATCAATCCTCCTGCTCACCGACGATCCATCTTTTCACGTCTTCATCGCCTTCGTGCTGGGCGGCATGATCGCGGGCTCCGTGACGATCGACGCAGCGTTTCTGCCGGCTATGCTCGGCTTTGGGGCGCCGACGGCCATGCCGGCCATTTTGGCTTTTTTCGCCCGGCCGGAGCCGACGTCCGGCACGATGGGCCTCATGTCCGCGGCTTTTGTCATGGCGCTTCTGCTATTGGGCGTGCGCGCCAATCGTTGGATAGTATCGTTGGCGCGACGCGAGCTGGCGCAGGCCGCGCTCGCCGCCGACCTCGAAAAGCAGATCGAGGTTCGTGAAAAGGCCGAGCAGGAAATGGCGCGCGCGATGCGCACCGATCTCCTATCGGGCCTGCCCAATCGCGAGACCTTCAAGGAATGGGTGACGGAAGCGTTTCGTGGAGGCGAAAAAGACGGCGCGTCATTCGCTGTTCTGTATCTCGATCTGGATCGCTTCAAGGAAGTGAACGAGACGCTCGGTCATTCGTTCGGAGACGAGTTGCTACGGGCCGCCGCGGAGCGAATCGGCCAGGCTATACGTAATACAGCCTCGATCGCGCGCATCGGCGGAGACGAATTCGGGATTTTCATGAAGGACTCCGCGCGGCGAGAGGCGGTCGATGAGGTCGCGGAAAAAATAATCCGTTCTGTGGCGGCGCCGTTCACGATAATGGGAAAGCAAGTCCACGTCTCAGTGAGCATCGGTGTTTCGATATTCGGAGCGACTATCGTCGCGCCAGAAGAATTGCTGAGGCGCGCCGATCTCGCGCTCTATGAAGCAAAGTCTGCGGGATATAATCAGCGCCGCTTCTATTCGGAGGCGCACGACCGCGCTGTGCGTGAGCGCGTGACCCTGTTCGAGGAGCTCAACTCGGCGCTCGAAAGGGAGGAGTTCGAACTCCATTATCAGCCGGAGGTCGAGTGGCCGTCCGGACGGATCATCGGCGTTGAGGCGCTGCTCAGATGGAATCATCCCAGTCGCGGGCTGCTGGGACCGGGAGCTTTCATACCGCTCGCCGAACGGACGGGCCTCATCACGCCGATCGGCGCATGGGCGCTCGCGAATGTTTGTCGCCAGGCCCGACTCTGGCGCGATCTCGGAATCTGTCCGCCGATCGTCGGCGTCAATGTCTCGGCCGCCCAGCTCTTCACTGCGTCGCGATTTGAGTCCGATCTCGCACGTGAGCTCGACATGTGTGATCTCGATCCGAGCTCGATCGAGATCGAGCTGACAGAATCGGTTCTCATGCAATCCTCCCGCGGAGAGACGACGGCAATCGATCGAATTCGCGCCTTGGGCGTTCGCATCGCGATCGACGATTTCGGCACCGGGTACTCTTCGCTCGAATATCTGCTCACCTATCGCGTGAACCGAATCAAGATCGCACAGCAATTTGTGCGCGGACTGCCGCACGATCCGGGCAGCGCGACCATCGTTCGCGCCACGATCGGCCTCGTGCAAGAGTTCGGATGTGAAATGCTCGCCGAGGGCGTCGAAACCGTCGGGCAACTGGATTTCCTGGTTCAGGCGGGATGTCAGAGCGTTCAAGGTTTCTACTTCAGTCGTCCTGTGCCTGCCGAGGAGGTTACGGAACTGTTGCGACGAGGCGTCATCTCTCCCGAAGATCGAGCGTCGAACCACGCCGAAATGGTTCTGGTACAAACGGCATGAGCGGGACATAATCCTTCGGAGGGAGTTCGCTACCTGATCCTCAGGAATTGCCAGTTCCCTTCGTGCGGCCATCCCCAAAATTTGCTCCCCAAGGCCAGACGTAACGCGGTCGCCGGAACAGGCTTCGATCCGGCCACGTTTTGAAGAGGCGCAACGGCTGGCCGCCGCGGACGGCGCCGAAGGTGTCATCGATATCGAGCGTGATGTGCGCCGAATCGATGCGCAGGCGCGGAAACGGAGTCCGATCGTTCGCGATGGGACTTCGGCTCACTTCTTCAACGATTTCTCGCTCGTGGTCTTGTCGAAGAAGCTCGAATCGAAGAGGCCGTCGACGCTCGGCGCCTTGTCCGCCACGCCCAGCTTCACCTGATAGGCGAGAAGCGCTTCGGTCGATTCTATGATCGATTTCGGATCGACCACGAAATGAACGGCTGGCGAGGATAGCGATTTTCGAATGGTCGCGCCGTCGACGATGCCCTTGGACAGCGCCGCTTCGACATGGGGCGCGGCGCGATCGGGATTTTTCTGCAGTTCCTCCACAGCGCGGACGAGCCCGTCGACCAGCGCTTGCGTCTGCTGCGGGTGCTTCTCGAGAAAATCCTTCGAGACCGCCGCCACCGTGCCCGGTTGACCCGGAAACAGCTCCGAGCCTCCGGCGATCAGCGCGATCTCTGGATTGGCTTTCTGCACGATCGTGAGCGTCGGCTCGCGGACCGTCGCGGCCTCCACGGCGTTCGCGAGCAGCGCTTGTTGCGTCGCGTCTATGCCGATGGAGATGATCTCGACGTCCGAGGGATCGGTATGCGTCGCCTCGCGGAGCCAATATTGGAGATTGGCCGCCGGCACCGAGCCGGGCGGCTGGGTGGCGATTCTGGCCGGGCGGCCATTGGCGGCGCGGAATGCCTTGAAAGCCGCCGCCGGCGCGACGCCTTTTTTGAAGAACGTTTTGAGCTTGGGGCCGCCGACGAGCACATTCTCATCGACGGCGAGGGCCGCCACGACGCGCAGGTCGATGCCTTTCGCTCGTCCCGCGGCGGCAGGCGCGACGCCTCCGATATAAATGTCGATGCCGCCGCTCGCCGCCGCCTGAACGATATTGGGGCCGCTCTCGAAGACCTTGGTCTGCAGATCGAGTCCGCTCTCGCGGAGCCAGCCTTCCTTCTCCGCCACGAACAGGGGGGCCGCGCCGATGACGGGGATGACCCCGACGCGCGCGGTCACCGTTTCGGCCGCGGTGCAACTGGCATGGAAGGCGAGGGCGATGGCCATCGCGACGAGCTTCTTCGACACTGATTTTCCTCCGTCTCGAATTGTGACGGCGTGAGTTTGCGTCAGTATGATGATTTAGTCTATGGTCGATACAGAACAAAAGGAGCGTCGGATTGTCTGATGAGAAGGATCGGGTGCGGACCCAGCCATCGGGATCGCGACCCTCGGCGCCGGTCGCGCCGGAAGGGCTCCATGAGAAGATGAAGCGAGCGCCGTTCGCCGGCCGGCTCGCTTGCAGTTTCGATGAGGCGGAGGCCGGATCCTGGCGGGAAATCCTTCTGGACTATGAAGTGGGCGCGAGCGGCGTCGCCGATGGCGCGACCTTCAAGGTCACGTTCAAATTTTATTCGGACTGGGCGCTGTTTCAGACGGTCGATCCGAAAGGCGCCGATTATCTCAGCGTCGAATATCAGGCCGGCCCGCTGGCGCCCGGACAATCGCCGGCGAGCGTGCAGCATCTTTCGGTCCGCTTCGATCAAAAAGGACATGAGCGGCCTTATCAGAAGGCCGTGATCGTTGATGTGATCGACGGCTATCTCAACATGGGCGACCATATCGTCATCCGACTGGGCGATCGCCGGGCCGGCGGACCCGGCACGCGGGTCCAGACCTTCGTCGATGATGATTTTCGCTTTCGCGCCTATGTCGACCCGCTCGGCACGTCGCGTTATGTCGCCGTGCCGGGCGACGTCTCGCTGCGCATCGTCGCCGGCGCGCCGGCGCGGTTGTCGTTGGTCGGCCCGCGTTTCGCGCGTCCGGGCGCTCGCGCGGCATTCCGGCTCTCGGCGCTCGATCGCTGGGGGAATATCGTCAGCGATTTTCCCGGCCGCATTCGTCTTTCGATTCTCGCGGGCGCCGACACGATCGCCTCCCGCGCGCTCGTCTTTCCAGAAAAGGGCTGGGCGAGCGTCGCAATAGAGGATGTTCCGACCGATCGCGGAGATGTGACGCTGGCCGCCGAGCCGGAGGCGCACGCGATTCCCACGGCTCGGGCCTATCTCTCGGTCTTCGCGGACGCGCCGGCGCCGCGCGGCTTCTACGCCGATCTGCATGTTCATGCACATGACACGGTCGGCACCAACAGCCCCTCCTATAACGCCGCCTTCGCGCGCAATGTCGGCGGCGTCGACGTGTTCGGCTACACGGCCAATGATTTTCAGATCACCGACGCCAATTGGCATGACGGCGTCGCCGCCGTGAACGCGCTCGACGCGCCCGGGCGCTTCGTGACCTATCCGGTGCAGGAATGGTGTGGAAGCTCGACGGCGGGAGGCGATCACAAGGTGATCTTCCTCGGCGAGGACGAGCCAGATTTTCCGTATGACGCGCAAGGGCGGCACAATCGCACCCTGTCCTGGAATGAGGACATGAAGTCTCCGAAGGTCGAGCTCGGCCGCTGGCCGGTGAACGAGCTGTGGGACGCTTATGGCCATTCGCCGGAGACCCATCTCGTCGTGCCGCATGTCGGCGGGCGGCGCTATATCGCCGATTGGCACCACCCCGAGCTCGAGCGGCTCGTCGAGATCGCTTCGGCCTGGGGGCATTTCCCCTGGCTCTATCAGGACGTGATCGCCCGCGGCTATCGGCTCGGAGTCTGCGCGAACAGCGACGAGCATCGCGGCCGGCCGGGCGGCGGCGCGCCCGGCGTACAAGTGTTCGGCGTGCGCGGCGGGCTGACCGGCGTTTTCGCCGAAAGCCTCGACCGCGTCACGATCGGCCGCGCCTTGCGCGCGCGTCATAGTTTCGCGACGACCGGCGAACATCTCGCGCTCATCGTCCGGTGCGGCGATCGCCTCCAAGGCGACGCCTTCGAGCATCAAGGGCCGGCCGAGATCGACTATCGCTTCCTCGGCGACGCCGGCTTCGACGAGATCGCCGCCTTCGACCATGAGGGGCTGCTCTGGCGCCGAAATCTCCATACCGAGCTGGGCTTCTCGCGCAAGCGTGTGCGGCTGCGCTGGGGCGGCGCGCGAATAAAGGATCGCTATCGCTGGGCGAGCTGGAACGGCCGTCTGCGCGTGCAGGGCGCCGTCGTGCGCGGCTTCGCGAGCGTCGGCTTCGAACATGACGAGGAGAGCGCCTGGCGCTCCGGGGCGACAGACATCGCTTTTCGCTCGGAGACCTATGGCGACTCCGACGCGCTGGAGCTCGAACTCGATGAGCTTTCCGCCGCGCGCTTTCTCGTCGAGGGAACGATCGGCGGCTTCGTGAAGGTCGGCGATCCCCGCTTTCCGGCGCCTTTCGTTCATGCGCCGGAGTTTCGCTTCGAGGCGACGGGCCGGGAGTTGCTCGAGAAGGGCGAACTGCGATGGGAACTCGGCGGGGCCGAGCTGTTCCTTGCTTTCGAGCGTCTCGCCGACGCGCCGCTTCCACGCGACATCGCGGGACGCTTCACGCTCGACCCGCGCAACGGCCCGTTCGGATTCCGCCCGATCTATCTGTTCGGCCGTCAGCGCGACGACGCGAAAGTGTGGTCGTCGGCGCTATTCATCGCCTTCGGCGACGCGCCGAACGCAGGAGAGGCGAAGTGAGACGGCGCCTCGCCTCCGTGCTGGGCCTCGCGCTATTCCTCGGCGCCTGGGAGCTGGTTCCGCTGTTCACGCCGGGAGCGCGCGCGCTTCTGCCCGTGCCCAGCCAATTGCCCGGCGCCTTCTGGCGCGAGCTGCAGAATGGCGTCTGGCTCGCCTGCGTCGGCGCGAGCCTCTCGCATTATCTCGCTGGGCTGCTCGTCGGCGTGACGCTCGGCGTCGCGGCGGGCGTGGCGGCCGGCGCGCATCCGCCGCTCGAATGGGCGACGGCATGGATTACGCGCATTCTTCGTCCCATCCCCGGACTCGCCTGGATTCCTTTCGCCATTCTCTGGTTCGGCGTCGAGGAGAAGGCGGCGATGTTCATCATCGCCGTCGGCGTGTTCTGGATCGTCTATTTCTCGGCTCATGGCGCCATTCGCAATGTCGATCGCGATCTCATCGAGGTGGCGGCCGCATTCGGCTTCAGAACCAGCTGGGAAAAGCTGGTGAAGGTGCAGTTTCCGGCGAGCCTGCCCGGCATTCTCGTCGGCGTGCGCACCTCGCTCGGCCAGGCCTGGATGGCCGTGGTCGCGGCCGAATTGTTCGGGGTCGCCGGCCTCGGGCAGCGCATGAATCAGGCCTCCAGCCTGCTCGCCACCGATATCGTCGTCGTCTACATGCTGACCATGGCGGCGCTCTATGGCCTGATCGACATGGCCTTCATCTTCGCGCAATCGAGGCTTCTCACATGGAAGGCGTAACGCCGCCGCCGTCGCCGCCGCTCATCGAGATCGAGGAGCTGGCGCTCGGCTATGAGCACGACGGCGCTCATGTCGCTGTGCTGGAACGGCTCGATCTTTCCATCGCGCGTGGGGAATTCATCGCGATTCTCGGCGCCTCTGGCGTTGGCAAATCGACCTTGCTGCGCGTTCTCATCGGCCTCGCGGCGCCTTCAGCCGGCGTGCTGCGTTTCGACTCGCGATCCGATTGCGCGATGGCGCTGGTGTTCCAGGATGCGCGATTGCTTCCCTGGCGGCGCGTCGAGGCCAATGTGGCGCTCGGCCTCGAGAAGACGAAGCTCTCCAAAGAGCAACGCCGCGTCCGCGCGGTGGAAGCATTGCGCGGCGTCGGTCTCAAGGGTTTTGGCGAGCGCTTTCCGCATCAGCTCTCCGGCGGACAGAGGCAGCGCGTCGCCCTGGCGCGTGCGCTCGCGGTGCGGCCGGACGTGCTGCTGATGGACGAGCCTTTCTCCGCGCTCGACACGCCGACGCGGCAACGCCTGCAGGATGATCTGCTCATGCTCTGGCGTGAGACCGGCAAGACGATCCTCTTCGTGACGCACGACATAGACGAAGCCGTCTATCTCGCCGATCGCGTGATCGCGCTCGGCGGGAAGCCGGGCGAGGTTCGAGCCTCCGTCACGATCGACGTCGCGCGTCCGCGACGACGCGGTGATACGCGCCTTCGCGACATCGCCTCGCTCGTCGAGTCGAAGCTGCGCAGCGATTGACGGTTGTGTCGCAAATTTTATCTGCGGAGGTGACGCAGGCGTGTGAGAGTGACGCGGCTCACGCTGCGAGGGCATAGAACGGCAGCGCTGGGTTCTGGTGCAAACGGCGTGAGCGGGACATAATCCGTGAGAGCGGAACCGGACGCTGGGGTAATGGTTGATGCTGAGTGCGGACGAACTTTTCAAAGGCCGCCATTTCGACCGCGAGATCATCGTTCTGTGCGTGCGCTGATATCTGCGATACAAGCTCAGCTTTCGCGATCTCGTGGAAATAATGGCCGAACGCGGCTTGTCTTTGGCTCACACGACCATCATGCGCTGGGTTCAGCGTTACGTTCCCGAATTCGATAAGCGGTGGAACCGCTTCGCGCGCCGGGTCGGCGGATCGTGGGCCGCGATCGTCATCGCTGGCGTCCAACTCGTGCATCGCATCAGGAAGGGTCAATTTGCGCTGAGCAAAATTTGGAGTGGTTGGGACAACCGCGCCCGAAATATGGCGTGCGGCGCTCGCGGCCTAATCCCAACGAATGTCGGCCCCCATCGCACGGCGAGCGGCAAAAAATTGCACCGCAACCCTTCGGCGAAGCCTATCCTCTCTTCGGCCTCGCCATGGCAGGACTATGACGCCCTTTTCATTGAGCAGCTCGACCTGCTGCTGAAGCTCCGCGACGAGATCCATGTCACATGGAAAGGACACTTCCGGCCGCCGCTGACGGGCCAGGGCGTTACCGCGCTCAATGCGGCGGCATCCAGATCCACAAGGGCGGAGCGCCTGGAAAGCGAACGTCGCGGAGAATTGTCTCATCCGCGACATCCTTCGGCTTGAGATAGACGAAATAATTATCGCTTCGTTGAAACAGCTCGTCCTTCGGCGTGCTTTCCGGGCTGACGAGCATGTCGTTGGTGAAGCGGACATGCATGTAATGCGGCAATAGCTCGGTGAACGTCTCGACGCGCGTTTCCAGCATGAAACGATAGAGCTGCCGGCCCGTTACCTTCAAAACCGCTGCCGTCGCATCGGCGACCGGCGAGAGCGTCGTCTCCTGCCATCCCGTTCCCACCTGAATGAACGCGCGCACGCTCGGCGACATGACATAGATCGGCGGCTCCCGCTTTATGTTCTCCAGATAGACCGTCACTTCAAAGCGATCGCCGCCGAGGCTGGCGATCGAGGCGATATCGCTTCTCAAGGTCGACGTCGCCAATTCTTCGAGCGCCGCGAGACGCGTGCGGTGCGCCTCGATCTCGAATTGCTGATATCGCGCAATGCCTGCATTCGAGAGGAGAGCGACTCCGAAGAATAGGGCGGCGACGAGGCCCCCGCGTCCAACCATCCTCCAGAGATTTGCGCCGAGACGTTGCAAGGCCCGCGCGCCTTCGAAGACCGCGGTCGCCGGCGGCTCGTGTTTCGCTGGCGCAGGCAGAATGATCGGGCGAATAGGACGTGGAGCCTCCGCGCACCGTGCATCGATGGGCGCAAGAACGCCCTGCCGCATTTCCAGGGTGCGGTCCGCCAGCGCCGCGAGATCCCGATTGTGCGTGACCATTACCATGCCGAAGCCTTCTTCGGCCCTGAGCGCCTCGAGCAGCGCGATGATCTCCTCTTCCGTCTCTTCGTCGAGATCACTCGTCGGCTCATCCGCGAGAAGCAGTCGCGGCGCGTTGACGAGCGCGCGCGCTATGGCGACGCGCCGCTGCTCGCCGCCGGACATTTGACAGGGAAAAGCGGAGGCGCGTCGCGCCAAGCCGATACGCGTCAGCAAATCATGCGCCCGCGCGTAAATCTCTTCCGGCGCGCTTTCGCCGCCGAGCAAAGCCGGAAGCGCGACATTATCGACTGCGCGAAGATTAGAGAGCATGCTCGAGAATTGGAAGATGAAGCCGATCTCTTTGCGGCGAATGTCTGCGAGCCTCTTCTCAGAAAGCTCCCAAACGCGCTCCCCGGCGATGGCTATGTCGCCGCTCGTCGGCTTCGTAAGCGCGCCGATCATAGCGAGCAAGGTCGACTTTCCAGATCCCGACCGACCAACGATCGAAATGAGCTCACCCGCCCGAACCATTAGATCAACGTCCGATACGGCGTCTATGCATCGGTCGCCATCCTGGTAGGATTTGTTCAGATGAGTGGCGCGGAGAATCATTGGGCGCCGTCCATTTGGATCATCTGCGCGGGCTCGAGGCGTATCGCCCGTCGTCCTGGGAAAAGCGCGCCGACGACGCCCAGCGCGAGCCCGAAGACAAGGCAGACAACGCCGGCTACGACGAAGAATTCGTCCGGAGGTCCATCGAGAGGAACGCCGAGCGACTCGAAATAAAAGCCCATCGATCGCGCGGCGAAGAAGATCAGCAAGGCCCCGAAGGCGACGCCCGCGACGCCGCCTGCTCCCGTGATGAGAACGGATTCGAGTAGCGTGATGGCGATGATTTGGCCCGGACGCGCGCCCATGGCGCGCAACATTCCGATTTCGCGGTAGCGCTCTTGCACGATCGCCGAGAAGAGCAGTGTGACGACAAAGAGCAGCGCCAAGATCAGTAGCGCGGCGAAGGCGCCGACGCCCCAAAGCAGGCTGCCGAGCGACTGCCGAGCAGTCGTGAAAATCGGATTGCCGGAAACGACCTTGATCCCGGGAATTTGTCCGATCGCAAAGCGCGCCTGCTCCAGCGACGCTCCCGCAGAGAGCTGTAGCAGATAGGCGGACATTTTGTCCGGCGCGAGATCGGGAAGGCATGTGGCTGGAGACGCCGAGTGATGAGCGTGAAGGGGCTCGCGATGATGAAGCTCTTCGGCGTCGGGAGCTCGCGCGACCGCGGCTCGGGGCGCAGCTGCGATCAGCCCATCCAATCCGGCAAAAGTCAAAAAATAGGACTCGTCGACAGGCCCGACGCCTGTGTGGCGCAATCTGCCGACGACGGTAAGCGTTCGGCCACAGATCGAAATCGTTTCGCCGGGCTTTTGTGGAACCCGTTCGCCGACCAGCAATTCTTCGGCGCCGAGCGAGCTCCGGAGGCCCTGTGGAAGCCATGGCTCGATCGTGAAATCGCGGCGCGGATCATAAGCGATGAGGCTGATCGACCTGCCCTCCACGCCGGCGCGCACCAGACGCTGCGGCGCTGCAACGACGACCCCGGGAGCGCGGCGGAGGGCTTCTCCGAGCGATTCGTCGAGCTCCAGCTCTGTTGGCTGAACGGTGAGGAGTGTGCTGGTGAGATTGATCAGCGCACCGTGCGGCACAATGACCAGATCGGCGCCCATGCGGGAGAAGCTCGTTAGAACGCCATTGTGCAGTGACCAGCCGAGCACCGCCCCAGCGAAGCCGACCCCGACCGCGATCATGATCGCGAGACCAAGAAAAAGGCTTCGGAGCAGCCGCCGTCCGACATTTTGCGCGGCAAGCCGAAGCAGCAGATGCACGCTGGATAGAAAGGACATTGCACACTCGCGAACGTCGCTAGTCAGACCGTGGTGCAGCGGCTGTGGATCAGCTCTCGATTGTTGCGTGGAACGATCACGCAATCATGGTGTCCGCCGAAATTCGGAATATAGCCGACCGGCTCCAATGTATCTTGCGTAAAGATGAACGTGCCGCCTTCGAGCCGCTGGAAGCCGCTGAAGATCGCCAGCACATATTTGCCGTCATAGGTGACATGCATCGTTTGCGTGTCGACGCCGACATTTTCGAAGCGCTTGATCGTGGTCCAGCTATTGGTGTCGACGACGACGATGGCGCTTTTCGCCGGCTTCTGGTGCAGCTCGGATACGAACATCTTCGATCCGTCCATCGAATAGGTGATATGGAACGGGCTCGGCGTCGAACCAATCCAATGCGGATCCTTGAAGTCTCCGATACGCTTCCATTTACGTGGGTCGCGATCTTCGCAATCGAACACGCCCATGCTGTTCTGCCGCGTGTTGTTGGTCAGGGTGAACCATTTGCCTTGCGGACCGAAGCCGCACTCATGGCCGGATGTGACAACATGATCGAGCGTGATCTCCCAAATGCCGTCGGCGATCTTCGTCACCGCGATCGCGTCCTTCGTCGTTCCCTCTGGCGAGGAAATGCAGGCGAGAGGCTCCATTGTCGTGCGGTCGAAAACGACGCCGACGGCGAACATGCGTAACGTGACCAGTGACAGCGGATGGATCGGGTGGTGGACGCAATTGTCGGCGCCGGTCAGAGACTTCACACCGTCCCCGGGAAGCTGGCCGGTGTAGGCGAGATATTCGCCCATCGGCACCATTTCCCAATCGAGCTTGTTGCCTTTCGTGCCCCGGCAATCATAGAGACCTGTCTCCGGCGCCTTGACGAGGCGGAAAATACGAATCTTGCCGCCCTTGAACCAATTATCCTCCAGAAGACCGTTGGGTTCGTTGCCGATCCAGTCGAATCGAAATGCATCGATCACCTCGGTCTTGCCGTTTCCGGTGGCGCGCTTGAAGAAAGCGACGACGTCCTTCTGGCCGTCAGATACGGAGAAGCCTGTGGCGTCCGGGAAAATCACCGTATGCACGCCGAGGCCGACGCCCGTGGTTTCGGCGATGTTCTCGAGCAAATTCATCTGCCGGCCGTCGAAGCCGACACGGTAGATCTGATTGCCCTGCCCCCACAACGGATCGAGCATGCCATGTTCGCGAATCTGCGTGGGAATGCCGTAGATCAGCACGTTTTGGCCGCCCTGCGTCGAATTGATGAATTCGAAACCCTTTCGTGGGTCCGCCGAAGGAAAGGCCGCGAGATGATGCGCGATTGGACAGCTGTCGCCATAATTCCAATATTCGATCCACGCCATCGTCTTGCCGCTGGCGAGATCCTGAGCTTGAGCGCCGCCGCCGAGCTTTGTCGGCGTGAGCCACACATAATCCCCCAGGGTGGCGAGGCGTGAAGCATTGGCTTCTGCTGCCGCGGCGGAAGGAACGAGAGGATCGGCGCCTCCCAGGAGTTTAGAAAGAAGTCCAGCCGCATCGGCGGAGCGTGCGCCGAGAATGGTTCCGACAATGCCAGTGGTCGCCGCGCGCAATAGATTGCGACGGTCTATGTGGGCCACATCACCGATCCGCCTCACATGAGGGGCGTTCGAGCCGGAAGAAGCATGAATGCGGGAGCAATCTTCTTCGTCAGCCGACATCGTACCCTCCTTCGCCATATGGTAGAGAAGCGCGCTGCCGCAGCTTTTTGCTCGATTTCGGAATCCGCGGGTGAGACGCGTGTCATGGCTCAGCTCCAGCCAAGGGAGCTGCCGATGATCGCGCATTCAATTCGGGCGGTTAGAGCCGAACATGCTGCCCTCGGGCCAGTCGTCAAGGAGCGTCGCACTTTTTTCGGTTCAAAAGCGCATGACCACATCCGATTATCGAGCGCAGGCTCAGCTTAGGATTCGCGTGGACGAGAAGTGATGTGCGTGGGCTGGTTCTGGGGTGCGAGCAGGCAAACTGCACCCGAAATCTGGAGCGCAGTGCTGACTGCCTGACCTTCATGAAACGCCAGCCCTTCGCGTGGCCATCCGCAAAACTTGCACCGCAACCGCACGTCTAAAGTTCCCTGCTGTCCGACGGCTACGCCGTGATCGAGGAGGCGGAACGATCCATCGCGACCGCCGACGCGGGGCGAGTATTGGACGGGCCTGACCTTCACCGTCGTCGATCAGCTCGCGCCAGAACAGGCCTCAGCGACGTCATGAGGGAGCCGACGACACCGTCCGACATACGTAGCCGGCTGCGGGCGTTTGTCCCACGCCCGCTATCCGGCCATCGCGCGGTGCTCCCGAAAGGCCGCAGCCAATGTCCGAAGCGCGGCACGCGATTTGGGATCGGTGAGCGTCGAGTGCAGCACGATCTCCGACGAAGGCAGGCGCGGCAGCCTGAGGCGTTCGCCAATTTCGATGGCACCGGGCGGAGCTAGGCGACAGGAAAAGATGGCCATTGCGAATCCGGCGGAGACGGCCGCCGCCACTGCCGACGAGCCGCCACCGAGGAACACTTCCGTCCAGGCGATGCCAGCCTCGTCGAGGGCGCGGGTCGCAATATCGCGCACGCCACAGGAAGGCGACAAAGCCGCCAATCGCAGAGGTTCGCCCTGCCGATACTCGAAATTCGGCGCGGCGAACCATCCGAAATGTTCGGGGCCGAGGACCTCGCCATCACGCCGGTCGTCTTCGCGACGAATGATACAGGCGTCCAGTTCTCCGCGATCGAAGGCGTCGAGCAGCGTGCGCGAATTCTCCAGGCGGACTTCGATGCGCAGGCCCGGATCATGCGCGTTGAGTTGCGCCAGAAGGGTCGGAAGCTCCGGTCCGGCCACATGTGCGGCGATGCCGAGCCCGAAGCGGCGCGGGGTCGTGGACGCGAGCGCCGACAGCGCGGCTTCGTGCGCGGCAAGAAAGTCGCGAGCCCGGTCGAGAAAGAGGGCGCCATGCGCGGAGAGCCGGACGTGGCGCGGCGTGCGCTCGATCAGCCTTTGGCCAATCCGCTCTTCCAGGCGACGCAGCTTGACGCTGATCGCGCCTTGCGTGGAGCCGAGGGCCTCGGCTGCTCGCGTGAAACTTTGCAGGTCAGCGACGGCCACGAAAGCCTGTACCGACTCGACATCGAGGGATGCCATTTCAATCATCCAGATTTGTTGTCTCTAAAATACTCAGTCATACCATTCTTATATCGTCAAGTTTCGCCTACGATCAGGTTCATCAACAACAGTCGCTCGCAGGACTGCCGTGGCGCCCCGGCCTTAGCCGCTGTGGGTGAACGGCCGCGCGCGGGACGCCGAGCGATCTCGCGCTTGAAAGGCCTGATCATGTCTTTTACTTCCTCGCGGCAAGGCAACCTTGCCTTGGCCGCCATCTGCTTGTCGGCTTTGATGTTCGGCTTCGAAATATCAAGCGTTCCGGCGATCCTGCCGACGCTGGAGAAAGTTCTTCACGCCGACTTCCAGCAGCTCCAGTGGACGATGAATGCCTACACCATCGCCGTGGCGACGGTTCTCATGGCTGCGGGCACACTGGCGGATCGCTTCGGGCGCAAGCGTCTCCTCATCGTCGCCATTGTTGCGTTCGGCGGCACGTCCCTCCTGTGCGGCCTTGCCCCCGACATGACAATCCTCATCGTCGGGCGCGCGCTCCAAGGCGCGAGCGGCGGCGCCATGCTGATTTGTGGGATCGCAGTGCTCTCGCATCAGTTCAGCACGGCAGCCGATCGCGCCCGGGCTTTCGGCTGGTGGGGCATCGTTACCGGGTTCGGTCTCGGCTTCGGTCCGGTGATCGGCAGCGGGATCGCAGCCTTGATGGGCTGGGCCTGGGTGTTTCTGGTCCACGGTTTCATCGCCGTGCTGACCGTCATCCTGGCTTGGCGCGGTGTTCGGGAATCGAAGGATCCAGCCGCTCGGCGCCTGGATCTCGGCGGCATCGCGACCCTGTCACTGGCCGTCTTTTGCGTCGCCTACGTCATCACTCAGGGCAGCGAGCTCGGTTTCACCAGCCCGATCGCGCTGGCGATAGTGGCTACAGCCGCCCTCAGCCTCATCGCTTTCGTCATTGTCGAGCAGATCACGCCGCACCCGATGTTCGATTTCTCGGTGTTTCGAATCCGACCCTTTTCCGGAGCGCTGTTCGGCTCGATAGGCATGAATTTTAGCTTCTGGCCGTTCATGATCTATCTGCCGATCTGGTTTCAGGCGGGGCTCGGACTCGATGGGCTGACCGCCGGCTTGGCGCTGCTCACCTACACCCTGCCGACGCTCGTTGTGCCGCCATTCGCCGAACGCCTTTCGCTGCGCCTTGGCTCTGGCGTCGTCATCCCGGCGGGACTGTTCGTGATCGGTCTCGGCTTTTTCATCATGAAGATCGGAGCAGGCGGTGGTTCGCTGGCCTTGGCGACGACATTGGTCGGCGCGTTGCTGGCCGGGATTGGCCTCGGGGCGACCAATACGCCGGTCACCAACACCACGACCGGATCCGTGTCGAGCGACAGAGCCGGCATGGCGTCCGGCATCGACATGAGCGCCCGGATGATCTCGCTCGCCATCAACATCGCGCTGATGGGCTTCGTCTTGCTCGGGGGCGTCCAGACGCGCCTGAGTGCGGCTTCAGGATCGTTCGACGCCACGCAACTCCGGCACGTCGCCGAACAGATCGCGGCCGGAAATGTCTCCGCTCTAGATCAAGCCGCCCTGGGAGCGTCGAAGGTGATCGGTCCTGCCGCACTGGCCGGCGGCTTTGGAGACGTGATGCTCTACGGCGCCATCGGCGTCTGGGTGCTGGCCGCACTCAGCTTCTTCACCTTCGGGAGGAGGAGAGATGTCGATGGCGCGTCATGAGGTCGGAGCCCGTCAGCCCGCCGGTCCTTGCGTCCTGCGCTATGCCAATGTCGGCGCGGTCGAGCGACGAGCGACCTCGACGAACAGGTTTCCGGCCCGCGACAACGGGCGCGCGGACGAAGCGACGAGCCCGAACTCGCGATGCAGCGGTGAAGTGAGTTTCGAAACCCGGAAGCCGCGTTGCTGTTCCGGCAGGGTGGATTCCGGCACAAGGCTGACACCCGCGCCCTCCCGCACCAGGGCAATCGCGCTCGACCAGTCGCGCACCTCAATCTGCACGTTCTGGAGCGTCAATCCTTCCGCGTCGGCAAGCGAGCGGGCGTTCGTATGGCACCCGCCGGTGGCGAGAACGAAGGGCGCGGCTGCCAGTTCGGCCAACGAGACCGAATTACGCCGTGACAGGGGATGCGCCGCCGGCAGGATCGGAACCCAGGCATCTCGTCCGAGCGGAACGGCATTTCTGGCCGGAGATGGGTTGAGGACGACCCCGAGGTCGATTGATCCCGCCGCGAGCCAGGCCTCCACTTCCATGTCGTCGGTTTCGAGCGGCACGAGGTCGATGCCCGGATGGAGCGTGCGAAAACGCCGAAGCAAGGGCGGAAGGACCGTGGCGAAGACGCTCGGGAACCCCGCCAGGCGGATGGCCCCGGTCTCCTCGCCGATCAGCGCCATTGCCTCCCTTTCGATTGCCTCCAGATGCGAAAAGGCTGTTCGCGCATGGTCGAGCGCGCGCTCTCCGAAGGCGGTCAACGCGACGCCCCGTGGCTGGCGGACGAGCAGTTTCACTCCCAGGCTCTCTTCGAGCGCGGCTAAGGCTTGGCTCATCCCCGATTGGGTGACGCCGAGCTTGTCCGCGGCTGCGGTGAAGCCGCCGGCCTCGGCGACGGCGATCAGGCTCTGGAGTTGGGTCAGGTTCATAGTAGGTGAACTTATACCAAGAAAATGTGCCAGTAATTTTTATTATATTACAAGGCCTGCCAATGTGGGCGGCGATCTATCCCCTCCGCGAGGCCCCGACGATGAAGCTCTATTTCGCCCCCGACACCTGTTCGCTCTCGCCGCACATCGTGCTTCAGGAACTCGGACTGCCCTACCAACTCGTCCGCGTGAACAACCGGACGAAACGCACATCCACGGGAGAGGACTTTCTCGCCATCAATCCGAAAGGCTATGTCGCGGCACTCGAACTCGATACCGGCGAGGTTTTGACCGAAGGACCGGCCATCGTTCAGTATTTGGCCGACCTGAAACCGGAGGCGGGATTGGCTCCAGCCGCCGGTACACTGGCGCGGGTTCGGCTCCAGGAATGGCTCAACTTCATCACCAGCGAGGTCCATGCCGGATCGAGCCCGCTGTTCAATCGAGCCTTGCCGGAGGAGGCGCTGGTGATCTTCCGGGACCGGCTGTTCCGGCGCCTCGACTTCATCGAGGTGAACCTCGCACCTCGGGATTATCTGGTGGGCGACGGCTTCACGGTCGCCGACGCCTATCTCTTCACCGTGCTCGGCTGGATGAAGGGGTTTTCGATCGATCTCGACCGTTGGCCGGCGATTGCGCTCTACATGCAGCGGATCGACGCGCGGGCGTCCGTCCGCGCTGCTTTGGCAAGGGAGGCAGAGATTCCTCCGGTCGAATGACGCGCAAGTTCGACTTCGACCCGTTGATAGGAAGCCAATCGGCTGACGCGACGCGCAACAGAGAAGCTTGAGGGAGCGTCATCGCGTCGTTACTTTCCCGGCGCGGTGTCGAGCCGATTCACAGGCAAACTCTCAAGTCTCCCCGCGCTTCAGGCGCGCCAGATACTCCTCGCGCGTCATGGACCTTGATCCCGCCTCCTCGCGCCGAACCCGATCCCGGCCCGGGAGGGCGTCACGGAGGACGTCCAGATTCTTCCAGGGCGCCATTTCGTCCCCGCGCGGCTCGCCCGGCACGAAGGGGGATGTTTCCGCGCGCTGATAGCGATGCACATAGCGCGGGCAGTTCACGAAGGCCTCATAGACCTTCACCACCAGCAAAAGCTCCGCGCCGGGAAATGCTGCGAGCTCCGCCTCGTCGCGCACGAGGCGCGCGGCGCCGTGGATGCGCAGCCGGTGCGGCTGCTCGAAATCGATGAACAGCAGTCCGACCTTCGCATTGGCGGCGACATTGCCCGCGGAGAGATACATGCCGTTGCCATCGTAGCTCGGCAATGCGAGGGTCTGGTCGTCGAGCACGCGCACGAAGCCCGGCGCCCCGCCCTTGTAGGAACAGGTCGGAAAGCCGCGATGGTCGACGGTGGCGAGGAACACCATGTCCCGCCCGGCGATGAAGGCCTTGTGCTCGGTCGTCAGCGTGCTCGTCACCATCATCTTGCGCAAGGTGTTGGCCAACGGCCGGCTGTCGAAGGCGTCCTGCAGCAAGCGGTGCGACTCGCCATAGAGCTCGGCGATCGCCCCGAGCGACGGGCGAAAGGCGGGCTCGTCCGGCGGCGGAACGAGCGACCAGACGAGCCGGTCGAGGCAGATCGTCCACAATATGCGGTGCGTCGCGGCTGCTTCCTCCCCCCGGAGCTCGCCGTGGGTGAGCGTCAGCTCGCAAGCGTCGGCGCCCAGAGGGCGCAGATCGACGTCGACCCGCGTCGGCGGCCCGCAAAGGCCGGCTGCGGCCCCCTCATATTCCCAGCTCGAGGAGATCCGCCGCTCTGGCGCGACGTCGATGTAACGGCCGCAGAGTCGATAGCGCGTTCCATCTGGATCGAGGCCCTCCAGCCGGTAGACGCCGCCCGGACGCGGGTCTATGACCGCCTCCCGCAGCGCCCCGGCTCCCGGAATCAGCCAGCGGACCAGCCATTTCGGGTCCGTCCAGGCGGTAAATATCTGTCTCGCCGGCGCGTTGATGCGGCGGACCAGGACGAGCGAGACCGAACGACCCGCGGCGCTGGTCATGGCACGCGCTCCAACGTCACGCGGTCCAGGGCGCGGCCGCGCGTCTCGGGCAGGAACAGTCCTCCGACAACGAGCGCGACCAGCAGGACGCCGGCTGCGTACCACAGACCCGCATAGAGATCGCCCGTGGCGGTGAAGGCGGCGAATGAGATCGCCGGGAGGAAGCCGCCGAACCAGCCGCCGATATTGTAGGACATCGCGAAGGCCGTGGTGCGGATGCGGGTCGGGAACATCTCCACCATCCAGGCCGAGAGCGGGGCGGACGCCATCGCGACGAAGACGCTGAGGGCGGCCATGAGCGCGATCAGCATCGACACATTGGTCAACTCCGGCGCGGCGCGGGCAGGATATCCCGCATCGGCCAATGCAGCCGCGAGGGCGACGTCGAAGGCCTTGGCCTGCTGCGTGAAGACCGCCCGGTCGAGCCCGACGCCCTCGAAGGCGGGAACCACCGCGGCGCCGATCTCCACCTCTGCGACGCGGCCCGGTGACGCGGCGCGATTGGCGTAGGGCACGCCGAGCTTGGCGACGGCGCGCCGGGCGATGTCGCAGGGGCTGCGGAACTCGGCGAGGCCGAACGGATCGAACTGGCGGCTGCACGTCGCCGGATCGGCCGCCACCGTCACCGGATGCGTGGTCATCGCCGCCGCGAGGCGCGGATGCGCATAGTGGGTGACGCCGAGGAACACCGGATAGGCGGCGAGCGCCGTACCGATGAAGCCGGCGAGCACTACCGGCTTGCGGCCGACTCGGTCCGAAAGCCAGCCCGCCAGGATCATTGCGCCGATGAAGACCACGCTGTAGCCGAGGATGGTGTAGTGCAGCAGGAAGGGATCGATCTTCAGGTTCAACGCCAGGAGGTAGATCGGATAGGAGCCGGTCGCGATCGCGACCGACTGGCCAGCGGCGGCGCCGAACAGGACGAGCAGCGCCACGCGCAGATGGTCCCAGCGGCCGAACGCCTCGCGTAGCGGCGTCCGCGAGCCGCCGCCCGACCGCTTCATGGCCAGGAACACCGGAGATTCCTGTAGGCGCAACCGGATATAGACCGAGACCAGCATGAGCACGGCGGAAAGTAGGAATGGAATGCGCCAGCCCCAGGCCTCGAACGCCGTCTTTCCGAGCGCCAGCTCGCAGGCGAGCACGACCAGGATCGCCAGAGCCAGGCCGCTCGCCGCGGTGACAGCGATCGCGCTGGTGGCGAAGCCGCGCCGGTGGGCGGGGGCATATTCGGCGATAAAGGTGACTGCGCCGCCGAACTCGCCGCCATAGGCGAGGCCCTGCAGGATGCGCAGCGCCATGAACAGCAGCGGAGAGGCGACCCCTATGGCCGCGTAGCTCGGCAGCAAGCCGATGAGCACGGTCGACAGGCCCATGATCAGGATGGTGAGCAGAAAGGTGAATTTGCGCCCGGCGCGGTCGCCGAGGGGGCCGAACACCAGCCCGCCGAATGGGCGGGCGACATAGGTCACGGCGGCGGAGAGCAAGGTGAAGATATAGGCATAGGCGGGATCGAGCCCGGAGAAGAACTCGGCGGCGACGATCGCGGCCATCGGCCCGTAGAGCACGAGGTCATAAGCTTCGAAGATGGCTCCGAGAGAGGAGGCCACCACCACCCGGCGCAGGCCGCCGGGATCGGCCGCCTGGTCGGCGGCGGGCGTGGGCACGGACGTTGTAGCCCGTTCGCTCGAGAGGGCATTCTGGGTCAAGCGCTTCCTCCATCTTGTTTCTACCGGTAGGCGCCGGACTCTAACGGCCCGTGTCCTCCGCCTTCATCTGAGCGACCACGGCGTCCAGGGCGTCGAGCCGCTCGCTCCAGAAGCGTTCATGCGCATCGAGCCAGTTCCGGGCGGCGTCGAGACCACGGCGGTCGAGGCTGCACATCTGATGACGGCCCTGCTTGCGTCGGATGACGAGACCCGCCTGTTCCAACACCTTCAAGTGGTTGGAGACAGCGACGAAGGAGATCGGAAACGAGGGAACGATTTCTCCAATGCTGCGCTCGTGTTCGGTCAGCATACGCAGGATCGCCCTGCGGTGCGGGTCGGCCAGAGCGTGAAAGACCGTGTCGAGCGTCGCCTCAGAACATTTAATCATTTCATTAAATATCATCGCCCGCGACGTCGGTTGTCAAGATGGAGTGCGGACATAAAGGCCCACGCCTCTGCGGAAGAACGAAGGCGCCACCAAGACGCATTGGCGCAAGGCCGCCGATCATCTCCGGCCGACGCTCCCAAGGCTCGCCGCCTTCATGGACAACGCCGAATGCGACGCGCTCGCCTATTCGCGCGAAATCGCCAGCATTAAAGGCACGTCGAAGCGTTTCTCGACCGGATCGTCGAGTCTGGTCCGCGACGAAATCCAGACTGGCACGACCAGCGGTCGCGTTTGGCAGCGTGACTGCACTCTGCCAAACGCGACGTTCGCGCCAGTAGTTCGTCGATTTCGTCGAACTCCCCGACGAGGATCGCTCCACGGTCTCGAGCTCATCCACCGCCGCGTCTTCGTCCTCGAGGGCGCCCGCGCCAGCAGCAGTCGCCGTGAGGAGAATGCCGTGAGGTCGCGACACGCGCCCCGCAGACTAGCGAAGGGCTTGCAGGCGCTCGAATGAAACAGAGCCTGGGAGATAAAATCTCATTTTAATTCCGTGTAAATCAAGACACATATCAAGTTATATCGAATTTAACTTGAGCGATAGAAGATCCTTTTTCTCTTTCGTCGGCCGGATCGAAATGCGTCGCCGCGGCCGCAGAAAGCAAGCCTCGGAACGGCTCCAGAGGCGAGCTTTCGGCCCGCAGATCGGCGAAATGGGCTGTTTTTCGGGCCTTTCTTCTGCTCACCACTATGTCGCGGCGGCGAACTTCGGCCCTCGGATGCGGTTTCAAACGACCGATT
>NZ_LUUM01000284.1:0-12380 GCF_001644125.1 Methylosinus sp. R-45379 | reverse complement strand
CCGCTCTCGCGCTCGCCGTGGCGCGGCGCATCGGCGGCGCTGTGGTCAACGCCGATTCGATGCAGGTCTATCGCGACCTGCGCATTTTGACCGCGCGCCCGACATTGGAGGAAGAGCGCAGCATCCGCCATGAGCTGTTCGGCCATGTCGACGCTTCGGTGAATTATTCCGTCGGCCGCTGGCTCAAGGATTTTCGCCTCCTGCTCGAAACGCTCGAGAAGGAGGGCGTCACGCCCATCGTCGCCGGCGGCACGGGCATGTACTACAAGGCCGCGCTCTACGGACTCTCGGATATTCCGCAAGTCCCGCCCGAGATTCGCGAGAAAATCCGCTCCGAGGCGGAAGGACGCGCGCCGGAATATTTGCACGCGCGTCTTTCCGAGCGCGACCCCGAGACGGCGGCGAAGCTTCGGCCCTCTGATCCGCAGCGCATTCTGCGCGCGCTGGAAGTGCTCGAGGCGACGGGAAAACCGCTCGCCTCCTTCCAGGGCGCGCGCATGGCCTCGCTGCTCGACCAATCCGAATGCCTCGGCTTTTTCCTCGCGCCGCCGCGCGACGAGCTCTATGCGCGCATAGACGCGCGTTTCGACGAAATGCTCCGCAAAGGAGCGCTCGAGGAGGTGGAGACGATGGGCGCGCGCGGTCTCGACCCCGCGCTGCCGGCCATGCGCGCGCATGGGGCGCCGCATCTGCTGCGCTATTTGCGCGGCGAGCTGGCGCTCGAGGAGGCCGCCCTGCAGGGCAAGCTCGACACGCGCCATTATTCGAAACGGCAATTCACCTTCGCGCGCCATCAGCTGCCATCGTTTCGCTGGATCGCGCCCGGAGAGACAGACGCGGTCGTCGAAGAGGCGGCGCGTTTCATCGGCCGGTAGGCGCGCGCCGCTCGCTGAGATTGGCGAAGGCGAGCAGCGACGCGCCGATCAGCGATATTCCGCCGATCAGCGCGAAGAAGAGCGCAAGACTGTTCGGCGCCAGCGCGCCGAACAGGAAGGACGTCGAGAAAATGCCGAGGTTGAGCAGGCTCGCGTGATAGGAATTGATCGTGCCGCGAAATTGCGTGGACATACCGCTGAGCCGCGCATGATGCAGCGGACCGCCACAGCCATAGCCGAAGGCCCAGGGCAATCCGATGAGTGCGAGCTGCGCGACCGAGCCGGCCGGCAGGGCAAAGGCGAAAACGCCAGCCGAGGCCGAAACGCAGGCGATGGGCAACGCCCTATAGGAGAGCAGGCTGCGCACGAAAGGTCCGGCGAGATTGCCGGCGATGGTGACGAGGCCGAAGAAGCCCGCCAATAGGCCGGCGTCCGTGGGCGAGAGCGACAGCTTGCGCGCCGCGACATCCGCGACCACCACGCCGAAGCCCGCCACCGAGCCCAGCCAGAAATAGCTCGCCGCCAGACGTCGCAGGACGCCCGGCGTCGCCAGCGCGCCTCTATGGGTGGCGACGAAGGAGACCACGCCGCCGCCATGCGCGCGGCCGGACCGGAAGGCCGCCGAGACCGCCACAAAGGCGAGCGCCGCCAGCAGCGCCAGAAGATAATAGGCGTAGCGCCAGCCGAAACGGTCTGCGATCCATCCGGCGATGGAGGGCGTGATGACGAAAGCCGACATCAGCCCGACGAAAACGCGCGCCGTGCGAATATCCACCTCCTCGGGCGACGAGGAATCGGCGACGAAGGACAGGGAATTGGGTTGGACGAAAGCCCCGCAGAGGCCCGCCAGGCCGCTGAGCGCTATGGCCACGGAAAGATTGGAGGAGTTGGCGAGCGCTGCGCTGAGCAGCGAGAAGCCGAGCAGCCCCGCCTGCAACGGACGCTTGCGGCCGAATCGGTCGGACAAAGGCCCGGCGATGATGGCGAAGCCGGCATAGGCGAGGCCATAGGCCGCCGGCAGATAGGCGATGGCCGCCGGCGGCACGCCGAAATCCGGCGCCATTGCGGTCATCAGCGGCCCGGCGACGACCTCCGCCGAGCCGACCAGAAACAGAGCCGCGGCCAGAATGGAGAGCTGGCCGAGGGTCACGCGCGCACGTCCGGCATCAATGCCCTCAATGCGCCCGCTGCACGAAGATCTGGAACAAGGTCAGCAGAATTTCCGCGAGAATCAGCACGACGACGGTCGCCTCCAGCCGCACGGAGCGGTCGACGTCGATGATTTCGGTCAGCGCCCGCGCCGTCTCGCCGATGACATCGACCTTGGCTTTCAGCGTCTGGCCGCGCGCCTCCAGCTCATATTCATCCTCGAGCCTCGAATAGAGGCGCTCGAGATCGGGCCGGTCCCAGAGCACGTCCGGCTTGTCCTCCACGGCCACACGGCCGGAAACGCGATGCTGCACCAGCAGCGTCTGGCCGATGAGCTCCAGCATGGCGCGACGCCGGAAGGGCGGCCGCCCCTTGCTGGCGAGCTCGGCGGCGAAAGGCTCGATCGTATCGAAGACGGCGTTGACCCGCCGCTCGTCGCGGGCGAGCGCCACGCTCTTGGCCAGCGCGTCGGCGACCACCAGAAGCCGCTCGCCGGAGGCGTCCTTGATCGCGAGGCGGCCATTGGCCAGCGTCTTGTCGTCGCCCTCGGGCGTGATCTCGAGCACCAGGGTCTCGTCGTCGCGGCGCGCGGCGGCGCCGGCGACGCGGGCGCCCACCTTGGCCAGAATCTCGTCCTCCTCGAGCGGCGACAGGCCGAACAGCACGGCGACGCCGAATCGGTAGAGCACGACAAAGCCCGACTGCCCCGCCGGAAAGGCGAGCGGCGATGTGGAGACGAGATCGGCGCGCTCGAGCCCGCCCGTATCGATTCGCTCACCGAGCAGCAAGGCCCGCGCCGTCACGCAACGCGCCGCCGGCAGCGCCGAGACGCCCTGCGAGGCCGATTCGATTTCCGCCATAGACCGATTCCCTTCCAACCCCTCGCAGGATATCATGCGCGCCGCGCGGGCCGGGAGGCCGCTTGCAACCCATTCTCAAAAACGCTAGCAAGCCCGCGGATCGAGGACGCCCCATGCCTTACGTCGTCACGGAAAACTGTATCAAGTGCAAATATATGGATTGCGTCGAAGTCTGTCCTGTGGACTGCTTCTACGAAGGCGCCAACATGTTGGTGATCCATCCGGACGAATGTATCGACTGCGGCGTGTGCGAGCCTGAATGCCCGGCCGAGGCGATCAAGCCCGACACCGAGCCGGACCTCGAGAAGTGGATGGCGCTGAACGCGGAATACGCTCAGACTTGGCCCAATGTGACGGTCAAGCGCGACCCGCCGGCCGACGCCAAGGAATGGGACGGCAAGCCCGGCAAGCTGGAGGCGCATTTCTCGCCGGAGCCGGGCGAAGGCGACTGACGCCTCGCCGTCCACAGCGGACGCGCTCGCGAAATCGTTAAGAGATTCAACGGCGCCAGCGCGGCCGCTCGTAACCATGCGGAAAGGCGCCGGCGCCTTTCCTTTGATTTTTCCCGTACCACATGATATACGGAACATTAAGAATTAGCTTTCGGGCGCGAGGGGCGCAAGCGTCGCGATTTCCACAGCCGGAAATAGCGGCCAGCCGCCAACATCGAGAACGGGCGAAGAAGGCGGCGTTCGCCGCCAACGTCGGCTCTATATTGTAGAAGCGTCGGACTTTCGCCAGCCAAAGCATGCGCGGTCATTGGCGCTGTCCTGGCCGGGGCGCGATGAGCCCATTCGGTCACGAGGCTTCCCGTCCCGTCTCCACAGCGGGGCAACAGAAGGAGTATCCGCGTATGCCCTCGTCCAGCAAGAAGACCGCAAAGAACCGCAAGGCGTCCGTCGCCGGAGCGCGACGCGGCGCGGAAAGCAGGACGGCGCGGACCTCGGCCGCCGCGGCGGAGCCTTCGACCAAAAAGCCCGCGAGCGCGAGCGCCGCCGGCAAGACCAGCAAGACCCCGGCGACCAAAACCTCCGCTTCCGCCAAAACCTCCGTTTCATCGAAGAGCGCAGCTTCCGCCAAGGCCCCGGCTTCGGCCAAAAGCGCGAAATCCGCCGCCGGGAAGACGGCCGCGAGAACGACCGCTTCGAGCAAGACTGCTTCGAGAACAACGGCTAGCAAGGCCGGGACCAAGACGGGAGCCGCCGCCAGAACGCGCGCCGCCGCCAAGACGGCGGCAAAGGCGAGCGCGGCCCGCTCGGGCGCCTCGCAATCGGCTGCCTCGAGAAGCGGCAAGGCTGCCGCCGCAAAAGGCGTCGCGGCGCCAAAGGCCGCGAGTGGCAAGGCCAGAGCCCGCGCCAGCGCCGCCCATACCAGCGACGCCAAGCGCAGCGCGAGCGCCGCGCCGACGAAAAACGCCGAGGCTCCGCCTCACGCGAAAAGCATCGCTGCGCCGAGCATCGAGGCGCCGGTCGAGGCCACCCGCCCGCAGGCCTCGAAAGCGGCTCCGCAGGGAACTTCACATGAGACTTCAACCGCCGTTGCGGCCGGCGTAACTGGGGAGACGAGAATTACAACGCCCTTGCGCCAGAGCGCGATCAAAACCGATATCGAGCACTCCGACGTCGCCGCCTCCGCGCACGTCCCCGATGCGGGGGCGAGCGAGCCGAATGCGACGGCGCCCGTTTCAACTCCAGCTTCGAGCGAAACCATTCCAGTGCCAAAATCGACACAAGGAAAGGCGATCAACGCCAAATCTTCGCCGGCGCCCAGAGCCCCCGTCCCCGCCGCTCCCACGAGCGCCGCGACGGGCTCGGCCCTTTCGCCCAAGGCCATTGTCGCCGCGCGCACCGCGGCTGCGGCCCCCATCAAGCCGAGCCCCGCCGTCGCCGTGAAGGCGAAGACCTCGGCGCAGAAGCTCGGGTTCAAGACGAACGAGTTCGTCGTCTATCCGGCGCATGGCGTCGGACAGATCATCGCGATCGAGACGCAGGAAGTGGCCGGCTTCAGCCTCGAGCTGTTCGTCGTCAGCTTCATCAAGGACAAGATGACGCTGAAGGTGCCGACCAGCAAGGTCGCCACCGTCGGCATGCGCAAGCTGGCCGAGACCGAGGTCGTCGACAAGGCGCTCTCGACGCTGAGCGGCCGCGCCCGCGTCAAGCGCACCATGTGGTCGCGCCGCGCGCAGGAATATGAGGCCAAGATCAATTCCGGCGATCTCGTCACCATCGCCGAGGTGGTGCGCGATCTCTACCGGTCCGACACGCAGCCGGAGCAGTCCTATTCGGAGCGCCAGCTCTATGAGGCGGCGCTCGATCGCATGGCGCGCGAGGTCGCGGCCGTGCGCAAGCTGCTCGATTCGGAATCGCTCAAGCTGATCGAGTCCTTCCTGCAGAAGGGTCCGCGCCGCGGCGGTCCGAAGGGCGACTCCGAAGCGGACGCCAGCGACGATGCGAGCGACGACGAGGGCGAAGAGGACGACGTCGAAGAGCGCGCCGCCTGACGTCGCGCCCCTCTTTCGATTTGACGAAAAAACGCGGCCCGTCGGGGCCGCGTTTTTTTTGCCTCGGCGAGGAGCGATCTGCGCCGCCCCTCACTCGGCGGCGGCAGTCGTCTCTGGCGTCTCCTGGGCTTTGGTCAGCGCCTTGCGCAGCTTGCACAGCGCGCGATTCTCGATCTGGCGTACGCGCTCCTTCGATATGCCGAGACGATCGCCGAGCGATTCCAGCGTCACCAGGCTCTCGCTGAGCCGCCGCTCCTGCACGATGCGCAGCTCGCGCTCGGACAATAGCTTCAGCGCATCGGCGAGCCAGCGCGCGCGGCGACCGGAATCGACGCGATCCTCGACGACCTCGTCCGGCAGCGGCCGATCGTCGACGAGGAAATCCATGCGCTCGGCGGAAGTAGAGGAATCATCCTCCACCAATTGGCTGTTGAGCGAGACGTCGGAGCCCGCGAGACGCGAGTTCATCAGCTCGACATCGGCGCGCGAGACGCCAATGGCGCCGGCGATGGCCTGAAAGGCGTCGCCCGCCTCCGACTGCGGCGCATGCGCGAGCTTGGCGCGAAGCCGGCGAAGATTGAAGAACAGCGCCTTTTGCGAGGAGCTGGTGCCGCCGCGCACGATCGACCAATTGCGCAGCACATAGTCCTGGATCGAGGCGCGAATCCACCATGTCGCATAGGTGGAGAAGCGCACGTCGCGCTCCGGCGCGAAACGCGCGGCCGCCTCGAGCAAGCCGACATGTCCTTCCTGCACCAGATCGGCGACGGGCAGGCCGTAATGGCGAAAGCGCACGGCGAGCGCGATCACCAGCCGCATATGCGCGGAGGCGAGCTTGTCCAACGCATCCGTGTCCTTATGGTCTTTCCAGGCGACCGCCAGACGTTTCTCTTCCTCGCGTTCGAGAAAGGGCGCATCCATCGCCGCTTTCACGAGCTCGCGTCCAACTCCGGGCAAATAAGCCATTCTCGCTCTCCGGGGTGGCAGTCGCGCGCGAAAGGCTTTCGATCGAAGGGATCGATCGAGTAAAAAGCGCTACGACGATGCCTCGATTGAGGAGAATCCCCGAGCGGTCACGCAACCGGCGCCGCCGTCCGCCCCCCCGGGAATTCTAAGGCTTACAACATTTTCGGAGCGCGACGGTTCCATCAGCCGTGAGCGTTTCTCACTCGACGACGAGCTTGTATCTCTCGCCCGGCGTGAGGCGGCCTCCATGCTCGAGGCCGTTCAGCAATTGAAAATATTCGAGCGGACGATTGGGAACGACCATGCGCTGCGCCATGGATTCCGCCGTATCGTCCGCGCCCGCGCTCACGATGAAGAGATGCAGCGGACGCACGTCCAGCGACTCTTCCCAGCTCGAGCGTCGGAATGTCGCGACAGAGGCGGCAAAACGTCGCTCCGCCGCGTCGTCGAGCGCGCGCACGGCGAAAATCAGCCGATAGAGCTCGTCGTCGATCTGTATGACGGCGAGCTTGAAATTCCATTCTCCGGCGCGCGCGCTGGCGACCACTGCCGGCAATCCGTTGACGTCGATGCGCTTCATCGACGAGCGCAGGAGCCCGTCGACCCAGCCCGATTCGACATAGGCCTCGAGCGTCTTGCCGACCGGCGCGCGAACGCGGTCGAGCCGCAGCGCCTCGTCGTCGCCCTCCTTCACGCCGAAGACCGCCTCGCTCGAATTCTCGAGCAGAAAACCCTCCGGCGCGACGAAGGAGAAGCGCAGTCGCGGATGCGCGAACTTGCGGCCGCGCACGAAGCCGTCATTGGGATCGTCGCCATAAGCGAGGCCGTTGATCGCGGCGAGATAGCCCTCGCGATCACGCGAGCCGACGCCGGGCGCGCTGATCTGGCGCGCCGCCGCGACCGCCTTGGCGATGCGATCGGGCGTCGAGGGATGCGTCGCCAATATGTCGAGGTCGGGCGTTTTCTTCTTGCCGTAGAGAACGGCGCGCAGCTCCGCCGATTTGCCGAGCGCGGCGAGGAAGCGCGACGCGCCGTACGGATCGAAGCCCGCGCGGGCCACCACGCGCACGCCGATGGCGTCGGCCTCCAGCTCCTGCAGCCGCGAGAAGCTCGCGAAGGAGAGCCGCTGCGAGGCGCGCACGTCATCGCCCTTCTGCTTGCTCTGGATAACGGCGGCGGCCTGGCTGATGACCTCCGCCTCACGCTCGCGCTCGGCGCGCAGCGCGCTGTGGCGCGCGCTCACATGGGCGATCTCATGCGCCATCACCGCCGCCGCCTCGGAGGCGTCGCCGGCGAGCGCGAGCAGGCCGCGCGTGACATAGAGATTGCCGCTCGGCAGAGCGAAAGCGTTGACCACCGGCGTGTTGAGGATCGTCACGCGATAGGCGGCCTGGCCGGGCGTGTCGCTCGCCTGCGCGAGCTTGACCAATATTTCGTCGAGATAGCGCTCCGCCACAGGGAAGCGATATTCGCCGCCGAATTGCGAGACCAGCTCCTTGTGCTCGGCGGTGGAAGGCTGCTCGCCGCCCACTGTGCGCGGCACGGTCGGGGGCAGGCGCCCGCGCTGCGCGGCGGCGCCATTGAGCAGCTCGCCCTGCTGCTCGAGCTGGGCGCAGCCGGAAAGGCCGAGGAGGACAAAGACCGCGAGAGCGGCGAGACGCGCGCCGACCGCCGGCCGCACGTCACCGCCGGCCGGACGAGCCCAGGCGTTCGCCTCCGACCCGTTCGTCTCCGACACGTTCGCCGAGGAGCTCGATCTGCGCCGGAGAGACGAGCTCCATGCGCGGTCCAAAAGCTGTGTCAATCAATCCTCGCACGCGCACTCGCCGCCCCGTGAGCATTCTGGGCGACGTTCCGGCCCGCACGAATGTCTCGAGATTGCGTTTCCAGATCACGACAGCGAAATCTCCGCGGCGCGGCCCGAAATTCAGATAGAGGGAGCCCCCCGCCTCGCCGATCGCGCCGACGACGCCCTCCACCAGAACCATGCCCTTCTTCCCGAAGAGCGTTTCGGGCCGACCGGCGTCGAGGATGTGATACTCGCCCGAGGTCCAAAGTCCAAGCTTTCGTCTGCGCGCCTGCTCCTCCGCGGCGAGCAGCCCATTGCGGCAGGCGAATGCGGCCGGATCGGGGCGAAAGCGCGCGAGCCCTGCGGCGATCGCCGCTTCCGCCAGCGAGACGAGAGGCGCGTCGCTCCCCTCCCCTTCGACGAAGAGCCCCGCCGCAGCCGCTCCCCAGCGGTCCGGCGTCGCCGTCGGAGACGCGAGAAAGACCAGCCTACCGGCGCGCAGACGCTCGGCGAGGAAGCGCTGCAAGCTTTCGCGCGCGGCCGCGCCCGGCGGCAATTCGAGCCCCGAAAGGGTCAGGCGGCGGCCGTCCATCGTCCAAAGCTCGAGATCGAAGCCCGGCGCCGCGATCTCGACCGGAACAGCGGATTCGAGCGCGCAGACGCCCGCCGCCTCCTGCGCCGAGCCGAGGCAGGGCGCATGAAAGGCGCCCACGCAGACGAAGAGGCGAGCGGCGTGGCGAAGCTTCATCATTCCAAACATTGCGAGCGAAACTGTCGCGAGAGCGCAAGAGCGAGCCTGAAGGCTCGCTCTCGATACCATGCAGATCACCAGCGAGAAGACTTGTCTTCGCCACATCTCGCGCGACGCTCGCCGCGGCTTCGTCAAATTTTGGCCGAAAGCCGGCTTATGCTACGCCTCGTCCCGCACTGCTCTCGCGATCGATTCCCCCATGACCCTTTCGTCACGCTCCATTTTCGCCGGCGCCGCCCTCGGCGCCATGATGGCCGCAGGCGCGGCGCTCGCCGCCGAATCCGATAATGGCTCTCGCCTCGACAAGCTCGGCCAGGGCATACAGAACATCGGCCAGAATATCGGCCGCCGTCTCGATGTGACGCAGCTCTTCGGCCATCGCGATCCCGAGGAGGACGCCGCCAGCCGCGAGGCGAGCGCCTCGAGCGTGCGCATCGATCGGCTCGAGAACCAGATTCGCGCCCTCAACGGCCAGGTCGAGGAGCTGCAGCACAATGTGCGGCGGCTCGAGGAGCAGCTGCGGCGCGCTCAGGAGGGCGCGGCCTCCGCCCCTCCGACACAAGCGCCGCGCGTGGCCGCGACGCCGGAGACGTCCCTCCCCGGCCCGAGCACCATCTCCCCGGTCGGGCCGCGGCGCAACGACGCTCTCGATCCCGGCCCAGGGCCGAGCGCCTCCGCCGGAACGCGCCACAATGACGCTTTCGACGCCGGCTCCAACCCCAATGCGCCGGGCGCGCCGCGTCCTCTCGGCTCGACGCCCCCGAGCGCGCCGCTGCCAGCGGCCGCATCGGCAAGCGGCGGCTCCGATCTGCGCTCGCCGGGCGCTCCGCTCGATCTCGTCCATGGGCGGCTCGACGCTCCAGCGCCCCCGCCGGCCGCTCCGCCGACGCCCGGTCCTTCCGCCGTGCTCTCGCCGACGCCCACAGCTCCCCAGACGCCGAGGGACGAGTTCGACCTCGCCGTCGCCAAATTGCGTCAAGGCGAATATGAAGCCGCTGAAGTGGGTTTCGCCGGCTTTCTCACCCGAAACCCGAAGAGCCGGCTGGCGCCGCAAGCGATCTTCAACTTGGGCGAGAGCTACTTCTTGCGGAAGCGCTATCGCGAGGCGGCGGAAAAATATCTCGAGATCACCGCCAAGCATTCGGCCTCGCCGCAGGGGCCTGAGGCCATGCTGCGGCTCGGCCAGTCGCTGCATGAGATCGGCGCAAACGAGCAGGCCTGCGCCTCCTTCGGCGAGATCGCGGTGAAATATCCGGGCGCGTCGGCGCGAGTGAAAGAAATCGCTCAGCAAGAAAGCAAGAAGGTGCGATGCTGACGGGCGCAAATGCCCGTTGAGCCGCCGCTTCCCGATCCCGACCATGCGCTGGCGCCGCTCGCGGCCCATGACGCGCTGCTGCTCGCCGTCTCCGGCGGGCCGGACTCCATTGCTCTCACTCTGCTCGCCGCACGCTGGAAATTGCGCGCGCGGAAGCGCGTCGAGATCGCCACTGTCGACCATGGGTTGCGCGCCGAAGCGGCGCAGGAGGCGGCGCAGGTCGGCGAATGGGCGCGCGCTTTGGGATTTGTTCATCATATTTTGCGGTGGGAAGGCGAAAAGCCCGCCACCCGCATTCAGGAGCGCGCTCGCGAGGCGCGCTATCGCCTGCTCTGCGAGCGCGCGCGGGAGATCGGCGCGAGCGCCATCGTCACCGCCCATCACGCCGACGATCAGGCCGAGACGGCGCTGTTTCGGCTGACGCGCGGTAGCGGCGTCGCCGGACTCGCGGCTATGGCCATGGAGTCGCGCGTGGACGGGCTGGCGCTGCTGCGGCCGCTGCTTCATTTTCGCAAGACGGAGCTGGAGCGTCTCTGCGCCGCCGCGGAGCATGCTTTCATCCGCGATCCCTCCAATGAGAACCCCGCCTATGCGCGCGTGCGGCTGCGCCGTCTGGCCCACACCCTTGCGGCGGAGGGGCTCGACGCCGAAGCGCTGCTGCGCCTTTCGGCCCGCGCCGCCCGCGCCGAGGAGGCGCTCGCCTGGTCCGCCGCGCGCGCTGCGCTGGAGCTTGCGGCCGAGCGCGGCCCGGGGCTGTTTCGCGCCGAGGCCGGGGCTCTGCGCGCGCTGCCGCGCGAGCTGCTGCTGCGCCTGCTGGCGGCCGAGATCGCCCGCATCGGCGGCGGCGAGCCGCGGCTCGAGCGGCTCGAGCGCGCCGGCCAAAGGCTGGCGGAGGCGCTGGCGGCCGAAGGGCGCTTCAAGACCACATTGGGCGGGGCGTGCCTGACATTGGCCGGCGGCGCACTCGCCATTACGCCCGAGCCGCCGCGGCGGCGCGCCGAAATCACGCCACGGCCGTAAAAAAGCCACTCCGCTTCGATCGTATGATCCTCGGCGACACGCCTCTTCGCGCTGCGAAACGCACGCGACGCGCGCATCGCGAGACGGCGAGAACGTTGCGGCGAGGGCAATCTCTTGGCAATCGCGCCCGACGCGCCTAGATTACAAGAAACGACTTCTGTTTTCCGGGATGGCCCCGGCGGAATCGTCATTCGCAAGGTTCGACATGAACGCAAACTTCAGGAACATCGCTCTCTGGGCGATCATCGGGCTCCTCGTCGTGGCGCTCGTCATGCTGTTCCAGCAGCCGGGTCAGCGGACTCCGATCCGCGATATCACCTTCAGCGAATTGCTCACGCAGATCGATCAGGGCCGCGTCCACGATGTGACGATCGCCGGCAATGAGATCACCGGGCACTTCTCCGACAATCGGCCGTTCTCGACCTATGCGCCCAATGATCCGTCGCTCGTGCAGCACCTGACCGCGAAGAATGTCGCCATCAGCGCGCGTCCGCCGGCCGACGGCAACAGCTGGCTGATGACTCTGCTCATCAACGGCCTGCCGCTCATCGCCTTCCTCGGTGTGTGGATCTTCCTGTCGCGCCAGATGCAGGGCGGCGCCGGGCGCGCCATGGGCTTCGGCAAGTCCAAGGCCAAGCTGCTCACCGAGACGCAGGGCCGCGTCACCTTCGAGGATGTCGCCGGCGTCGACGAGGCCAAGGAAGACCTTCAGGAGATCGTCGAGTTTCTGCGCGATCCGCAGAAATTCCAGCGCCTCGGCGGACGCATTCCGCGCGGCGTGCTGCTCGTCGGACCGCCCGGCACGGGTAAAACTCTGCTCGCCCGCGCCATCGCCGGCGAGGCCAATGTGCCCTTCTTCACCATCTCGGGCTCGGACTTCGTCGAAATGTTCGTCGGCGTCGGCGCCAGCCGCGTGCGCGACATGTTCGAGCAGGCGAAGAAGAACGCGCCCTGCATCATCTTCGTCGATGAGATCGACGCGGTTGGTCGTCACCGCGGCGCCGGCCTCGGCGGCGGCAATGACGAGCGCGAGCAGACGCTCAATCAGCTGCTCGTCGAGATGGACGGTTTTGAAGCCAATGAGGGCATCATCCTCATCGCCGCGACCAACCGCCCCGACGTGCTCGATCCGGCCTTGATGCGTCCGGGCCGCTT
>NZ_LUUM01000283.1:0-29332 GCF_001644125.1 Methylosinus sp. R-45379 | reverse complement strand
AGGGCCTGCCGGAGCGCGATCAGATCTCGCAGAGCTATGAGCAGCTCATCGCCATGCTCGCATTGGCGATGGGCGGACGCGTCGCGGAAGAGCTGGTGTTCGGCCACGACAAGGTGACGTCGGGCGCGGCGAGCGATATTCAGCAATGCACGCGCATAGCCAGAGCAATGGTGACGCAGCTCGGCTTCTCCGACAAGCTCGGCACGGTTGCTTACGCCGAGCCGCAGCAGGAGCAGTTCCTCGGCTATTCGATGGGCCGCACGCAGACGCTCTCCGAGGCGACGCAGCAGACGATCGACTCGGAGGTGCGGCGTCTGGTGCAGGAAGGCTATGACGACGCCAAGCGCATCCTCACCGAGAAGCGCGCCGATCTCGACGTTCTGGCCAATGGCCTGCTCGAGTTCGAGACGCTGACCGGCGACGAGCTGATCGGCCTGCTGCAAGGCAAGATACCGGTGCGCGAGGATGTGCCGCCGGCGGCGCCGCCCGCGCGTCCCTCGCCCGTGCCGACGGCCGGCGCGCGTCCCTCGCCGGAGCCGGACGCCGATGGGCTGGAGCCGCATCCGGTCTGATCGGATTTCCTCGAAAGCAAAAAAGCCCGGCGCGAGCCGGGCTTTCTTTTTTTCGCGCCTCTCGATGGCGCTTTTTGCGTCAGCGCCCCGCCGCGCGTAGCCCGGCGATGCAGCGCGCGAGATTGACGCGCGCGGTCGCGTCCCATGCCGCGCGCGTCTCCGCGCGGCGAAACACCGGCCTGTCGCCCTGCGCCAGCCCCTCCAGCATCTTCGCTTGATTGGCGGCGAATTCGGCCTCCTCGACGCCGATGGATTCCGAGCGAATCTTCTGCGTGTTGGCGGCGAAGATTTCCCAAGGCGCGGCGAGCGGGCTGAGATCGAGATCGACGAAGAGATCGAGATCGCCGGAGAAGCCGGCGTAATGCTCCGTCGTCGCGCGCGCGCGCGCGTGATCGGAGGTCGCCATCACCAGATCTTCGACGGCCTGCGCCTCGCCGCCCGTGAGAACCGTGTGGCGGCGGAAGGCCGAGACGCTGTCGCGCACATTCTGCCGGTCGAGCCGCGTCTTTCCATCCGGGTCGCGCGCCAGATGCACGGCGTCGTGCCAGAAGATGGCGGCGGCGATGAGATCGGGCCGCGTGGCGAGCGAATCGAAACGCTCGAGCCCTGTCAGCAGCTCGTCTATATGCGCCCAGCTGTGATAGGCGCGATGCGGCTGGCGATAGGCTTCGTCGAGCGCCTGATAGGCGCCCGGCTCATGCGCCTCCGCGATTTGCCGCCAATAGCGCAGCCTGCGCGTCTCATCCGCGTTTTCCACTGTCGCGCCCGTCATTTGCTGTCCATCTTCCAAAAGGGCGCGCCTCCAGTCCTCGCCGGCGGAGCCGCCTCGAGAGCCGCGAGCCGCTGTTCCATAGCCATATAGCAACCACTCCAATGCGGTTCGACCGACGCCTTCAAATCCGCCGCCGCGACGCGGGCGCGGGCGAAGTCCCATTCGGCATGATAGCGCATCATCGTCACATGATCGTCACGCCACGCCACGAAGGCTTCGCTCGCCGCAAAGTTCTCGTCGCCGGCGAGCGCGTAGATGCGCGTCGGCGTCGAGCGTCCGACGACTTGCGCCGCGCCGAGATCGAGCCAGGCGAAATCAGCGGCGGCGTCACGCAAATCGCCGGAAACGAGAATATCCACGCGAAACCATTTACACAGTCCTTCGAGCCGCGATGTGAGGTTCACCACGTCGCCGAGGATCGAATAGTCGAAGCGTCGCGTCGAGCCCATATTGCCGACGCTGCACGGCCCCAGATTGAGTCCTATGCCCATCGCCGCCTTCCGATAGGCGCGTCCTTCGCGCCCGGCCTCGGCCGCGCGCTCGCCGTTGAAGCGCGTCATCGCCGCGCGCATCTCGAGCGCGGCGCGAATGGCCTTGCGCGGATGATCGGCGATATCGAGCGGCGCGTTCCAGAACGCCATGATGGCGTCGCCGATATATTTGTCGACCGTGCCTTCGCGATCGAGAATGGCGTCGGTCATCGGCGTCAGATAGGCGTTCATGAAATGTGTGAGCTCTTGCGCGCTCAGTCCCTCGGAGATGGTCGAAAAATCGCGCAGATCGGAGAACAGCACGGTGAGCTCGCGCGTCTCGCCGCCGAGCACCAGCCGCTCGGGATGCTCGACGAGGCCTTCGACGACGGCGGGCGCGATGAATTTGCCGAAGGCCATATGCACATGGCGCCGCGCGGCTTGATCCTGGCGCCATAGCGCCACAGCGCCGACGCCATAGGCGAGCGCGACCGAGAGGCTGGAGAAGGCGGCATCGATGAGCAGGCCGTAGCGATCGAAAGCAAGGAAAGACGCTGCGAAGAGCGCGCCGATCAAGCCGGTCGCGGCGAGCGCCGAAATCAAAGGCGCGACCAGCGGCAGCAGCGCAGCGATGAGGATGAAAGCGGCGCCGGCGACGACGAGCTCGAGGCCATTGGCCCAATCGGGCCGCGACAGCAGCGCGCCCGAGAGCAGCGATTCGAGAATCTGCGCATGAATTTCGACGCCGGGAATGGTCGGCTGCAACGGCGTCGCGCGAATATCGCCGAGGCCGACGGCGGTGGTGCCGATGAAGAGGATGCGCCCGTCGATCTCGTCGCGCGGGGCGCGATCCTCGAGAATGGCGGCCGCCGAGACGAGACGCCGAGGCGCCTCGGCGCCATAGCGCGGGCGAATGTCCGCTGCGGCGCCGACGGCGATCTCGAAGGCGCCGACCTTGACCGCATTGACGCCGGTCTGCTTTCCGAAGGCCGTCTCGCCGCTGGCGTTGGAGGAGCGGACGATGATCGTCGAGGCGCCCTGGGCGACGCGCAGCGCCTCTAGAGCGAGGGAGGGCGTGACGCCGCCGCCGGGTCCTATGGCGAGCAGCGGAATGCGGCGCACGACGCCGTCGCGATCGGGCGCCCAATTGGTCGCGCCGAGGCCGCGCGCCGCCGCCGCCAGCTCCGCGATCGGCGCGACGGCGGCGGGGAATTCGGCGAGGAAGGCGGAAGGATCGTCGCCGGCGATGGCGACGCCCGCCTTTTGCGGCGGCGCTCGCTTTTGCCCGGCGCCGGAGAGGGTGAGGCCGAGCGCCGCCGGCGCGGCGGCGATGGATCGCGCGAAAATCTGGTCATTGGGAATGGCGTCGGCGGCGATGGCGGCGATCTGCGTCTTGGCGGGACCGTCCGGCAGGCGTTGCGCATAATGATCGAGGCTCGTCTGATCCGTCTCGGCGAAGACGATATCGAAGGCGACGGCCGCCGCGCCCGCTTCGGCGAGCTTATCGACGAGCGCGGCGAGCCGCGTGCGCGGCCACGGCCATTGGCCGAAGGCGGCGAGGCTCTCCTCGTCCACCGCGATCACGCGCACGGGAAGGCCGGGATCATAAGGGCGCGGAGCGAGGCGCTGAAACGAGTCGAAGACGAAATTGCGCAGATCGTCCAGCGCCGGCGGCTGCAGCCGGCCGATCGCAACGATGCCGAGCGCCGCTGCGGCCGTCGCGAGGAGATAGGCCGGCCTGCGTCGCCGCGACCGTTTCAATCGCGCCTCCCTTCTCGGAACGAGTCTTCGTCAGATCGCTTATAGAACCGGGCCGCCGGGATCGGGCGGGGCGTAATAATAGTAGTCCTCGCTCGGCTCGGTCGGCGGCAGGGGCTGATGATGGACGCTCGCCTTGCTGCGCGCCAGCGCCTGCCCCGTCCAGAACGGGCTCAGAGTCTCGAGCCCCGGCTGCTGATCGATGGCGGCGAGGCCGAGCGGCGGGCGGGCGTCGTCCAATCCGAGCTCGGCCTCCTGCGCCGATGGCGCGCGCTTCGCCCCGGCGTGCTGGCCGGGGCCGCTCGCCAGCCGGGCGGTCAGCCGGCGGATCGTCTCGATGCCGAAGAGGGCGGGCTCGCCCAGCTCGCCCTCGGCGGAGACGCACAGGCCGACGCCTGGGCGCGACAGACTGCGGGCCGCGCCTCGCGCGGCGATGGTCAGCACGCCGTACTGATTGATGACGAGCGCGCCGCAGCCCGGCTCGTCGAGCGCGATCAGCGCCGCGCCGCCGCGCACGCCGATCGTCGCCGAAGGGATGCGCAGCTCGGCGCCGCCGCCATGGCTGACGCCGCCGCCGACGAAGCGCAGCGCGCCCTTGGCCATGGACACGGCCTGCTCGCCGCCGCCGCCCGAATAGACGAAACGGTCGATCGTCACCTGGCTGCTACGGCCGATCGACAAAGTGGAGGAATCGCGAAAGACGATTTGCGCGCCGCCTTCGGCGCCGGTCTCGACGCGCTCGCGATCGACGATATCGGCGCCCAGCGTCAGCGGTCGGGCCGGCGCTCCGGGAGGCGCGCTCTTCGCGCTCTGATTGACCGCGCCGACATTGCCGACCGCCTCGGCCAGGGCGCCGGAGGCGGTCGCCGCGAGCAGAGCCGCTATAGCGATTCTCTGCGCCATTCTGGACATCGGGCCTCCTCCTTCAGAATCGCGCCACCGGGCCGAACCATACGGAAAGATTATCCGTGCGGAAATTCGGCAGGTTGGACTCGTTGCGGGCGTATTCGAAAGCGGCCGAGAGGCCGATCTCGCGCGTGACCGGCGCCTCCACCAGCACGCCCGCCGCCCAGCCGACATCGCGGCGCGGCCGCCAGGGATCGACCATCGGATCGACGGCGCCGAAGGCGAGCTGGAAAATGCGGCCATAGGGCGCGATCGACCATTTGAGGCCGAGCGCGGCGAAAGGCGGATCGAAATCGATCCGCGCCAGCGCCTGCGCGTCGATCTCGTCGAAGGATTGCGAGCGCAGATCGGCGCTGTGGCGCGTGAAGGCGGCGCGCGTCTCCAGCCGCAGCGCGTCGGAATGACGCCAGATCGTCCCGATCGAGGCGGTGATGGCGCTGCCGGTGGAGATGGCGCTCAGCGAGGCGAAGGGGCCGCCGATGGAGACGCCGAGATAGCGATATTCGACGCCGGGCTCGAGGGTGAGCGCCGCGCCGGCGAGCGGCAGCCGCGCGACGACGCCGGCGCCGCCGGAATTGAGGAAATTGCCGCCGCCGACATAAGAGGTGAGGCCGGTGACATAGGGCTTGACGCTGGCTCCGGGGAGAAAATTCTCCTCGAGCGCGAAGCGCGGCCCGGCGGAAACGCCGAAGACCCCGACATTATAGCTCGCCAGATGGAATTGCTGCGTGGCGTAGCCCTTGAAGCGTGTCTCCAGCTGCGCCGAGCGCGCGGCGTCGAGATCCGTGTCATTGGCGATGTCGACGCGCTCGAATGCGTTGAAGTCGGCGCGGCGCGGCGCAGGCGACAGCACGCCGACGCCGCCGACCATGAACAGCCCATCGGTCGGAAAGAAGGAGGCGTTGGACTGCGAGCGCAGTCCCGTCTGCAGCCGCGCCGACCAGCGGCTCGATTCGCTCTGCCGCTCGACATCCGGCAGCACGCCCTCGATCTGCGCCTTTTGCGCGGGATCGAGATCGGGCGCCTCGAGCGCGGCGCGCAAATGCAGCGCCGCGGTCTGATAGGCGCCGAGGCGGGCGTAGAGCAGGCCCAGCTCCTTGCGCGCTCGCGCCAGCGACGGATCGAAGGCGAGCAGGCGCTCGAGCGCGCCTATGGCCGCCTCATGATCGCCGAGATCGCGCGAGATTAGCACGTAACGATAGGTCGCGGCATAGTCGGTCGGATGCCGCCGCAAATGGTCGGACAGGCGCGTCTGTTCCGCGCGCTCTTCTGGCTCCGCCGCCGCCGGCCCTGCGACGATGGCCCCGCACAGCAGGACGGCCGTCAAAGTCGTCTGTCGAAACAAATCCACCACGGCCCCGCCCCTCGCGAAATTCGTCGGCGCCGGCAATGGCGCGGAAAGAAAAAGAAATTTCGCCGAAGGCGCGGTCAAGCTGACTCGAATCGCAGCCGGGCGCAAGCCACGCCTCGGCGCGCCACGGAATAACCTCTCGGTTGTCGCTGGCCGCCCTGCGCGAGACCGGATCGGGAGAGACGCGACGAGCTGGACGCGGGACGCATCGCCGCGAGCCTCTCGATGACGCCGAGGGCCGCGTCGAGCGCCATCGCGTCCGGCGGCGTCGCCCGGAAGCGCGGAGCGCCGCGCGGAACCGCGAGGAAGCGCCGGAGCACCAGCAGCAATTCCGCGGCGAGCCGGGTCGCGCCGATGTCGAGCGCCCTGCGCATGTCGGAAACGATGAGATCACGGACGAAATCCGCGCCGCGATCGCAGAGCATCAGATAGCTCTCATAGAGTGACTGATGAAAAGGCGAGGGCGTCGCGCCGTCGATCATCTCATGGGGGCCGAGCCCGCAGAGCGCGGCGCATCGGGAAAGCGGAATGAGGGCGAAGGACATTGCGGGCTCGTCTAGCGGGTCGAATGCTCGCATGGGGCGAGCCTCGCCACACTAAGCGGCGCGCCGCCGTGCCTCTGTGCGAGAGCGCACAGAGGCGGGTTCAGCCGGCCTGCTCGAGGCAGGCGGTCAGACGCTGCTCCAGCGTCGAGGGGCGCAGCAGCACCAGCCCGCCGCGAATCTTCTCGGCGAGGCCCTCGTGGATCATCGCCTGCACCTCGCGATTGACCTGCTCGCGCCGGCAGCCGATGCGGGCGGCGAGATCGTGCTGCAACGGCGGCGGCGAGATGATCGACTGGCCCTCATGGCCCTTGCGCGGCAGAGCGAGACGCAGCAGCTCGGCATAGAGCCGGTGGCGCAGATCGAGCACGGAGCGCTCGAACAGACGCGAGTTGAGATCGCGAATGCGCTTCGTCAGCAGGCGCAGCACCTTCTCGCAGACCGCCGGCTGGCTGAACAGCACGGTTTTGAACACGCTCGACGGCATGATGCACAGCTCGGATTTTGTCAGAGCCGAGACATTGGCCGAGCGCTCCGCGCCGTCGATCGCCGCCATCTCCCCGAAAATCTGGCCGGGATGGAGGTCGCACAGAATGACCTCCTTGCCCGCCGGCGTGCGGATGAGCACGCGCAGATCGCCGGAGACGATGAAATAGACGTCGGTCGAGCGGTCGTCGTAATCGACGACGAGCTCGCGCTCATCGACGCGCCGCCAAATGCATTTGCGGGCGATCCGCTCCGCCTCGGCGGGGTCGAGCCCCTCGAAATAAGCAATGCGTAACAAAGAATTCGACACGGTATCGCCCCGCCCAGAGCCACAATCGCACTTTGACGAGTATTTCGCCGCGCGTCGAGGGGAAAGCGCTCACTGTTCGTGGACATAGTTTCCAGGCGCGGCGCAGAGCGGCGCGAAACCCTGCATCGCCGCTCCCATGGGCGGCGGCGAAACGCGCCCCGCCGAGCCGCGCGCGGCGAGCCATTCCGCCCAGAGCGGCCACCAGGAGCCTTCCTCCCGCCGCGCCGCGGCCAGCCATTTGTCGGCGGAGACATAGTGGCCGCCCGCCGGGCGCAGGCCGACATGATAGGAGCGGCCGCGACGGCCGGGCTCCGAGACCACTCCGGCGTTATGGCCGCCGGTGGTGAGCGCGAAGGTCAGCTCATTGTCGGTGAAGAGATGGACCTTATACACGGAGCGCCAGGGCGCGATATGGTCGGTTTCCGTGCCGATGACGAACATTGGCGCGGAAATATCCTTCAGCGCCACCACCTCGCCCTCCACGGCGTAGCGGCCGGCGGTGAGGCGGTTCTCGAGGAACAGGCCGCGCAAATATTGCGAATGCATGCGATAGGGCATGCGCGTCTGATCGGCGCTCCAGGCCATCAGATCATTGGGCTTCTGCCGCTCGCCGAGCAGATATTCGCGCACCGCCTTGGCCCAGACCAGCTCATTGGAGCGCAGCGCAGCGAAGGCGCCCGCCATCTGCCGCGTGTCGAGCACGCCCTGGTCCCACATCATGTCTTCCAAAAACGCCACTTGCGCCGCATCGACGAACAGCATCAGCTCGCCGGGCTCGCTGAAATCGGTCTGCGCGGCGAGCAGAGTGAGGCTGGCGAGACGCTCGTCGTGATCGCGCGCCATCGCCGCCGCGGCGATGGAGAGCAGCGTGCCGCCGAGGCAATAGCCGCAGCCGTGGACCTTGCGGCCGGGCAGCACGGCGTCGATCGCATTCAGCGCGGCGAGCACGCCGGAGACGCGATAATCGTCGAAGGAGAGATCGCGATCTTCCGGCGTCGGATTGCGCCAGGAGATCATGAAGACGGTGAAGCCCTGCGAGACGAGATAACGCGCCAGCGAATTCTGCGGCCGCAGATCGAGCACGTAATATTTCATGATCCAGGCCGGGACGATCAATATCGGCTCGGCGTGGACGGTCTCGGTCGAGGGGCCGTATTGGATGAGCTCGATCAGCTCATTGCGGAAGATCACCTCGCCCGGCGTCGCCGCCACATCGATTCCGACGCGAAAGCCATTGCCGCCATTGGGCGTGTTCAGAAGCGCGCGTGTATAGTCCTCGATGAAATTTTCCGCGCCGCGCAGGAGATTGGCGCCGCCTTCCTTCATCGTGCGGTCGATGACCGTGGGATTGAGCCAGAAGGCGTTGGAGGGCGAGAACAGCGCGAGCCATTGCTGCGCCATGAAGGCGACGCGGGCGGCGTCATTGGGCGTCATGCCGCGCGCCTCGCGCGTCGCCTGCCGCCACCAATGCTCGCTCGCGAGAAAACCCTGCTTCCAAAAGGCGAAAGGCGGCGCGTCCCAGGCGGGATCGTCGAAGCGCTTGTCGAAAGGCGCGGGCGCGAAGGGCGCCGCGACGGTCTCGCCGCGCGCCGCATGAGCGACGAAGTGCGCGTATCTGGCGGCGTCCTGCATGGCGGCGAGCGATAATTCGATCTGCCGTCCTGGCGCGCGTGTCAGATGCGTTGCCCAATCGAGCCAGGCCGACATTTGCGCCAGCGGCGAGACGCCATGCGTGATGCGCGCCGTGAAGGCGCGGGCGGCGCGATCCAGCGTGTCGAAGGAGGGGATTTCGCCGCTACGGTCGATCTCCCGCGGCGTCGCTTCTGCGAGCGGCGGCGAAATGACGGTGGGGGAGACGATGTTCATCCGCGGTCGCTCCTGTGGAGGTGAGGGCTTATGTCGCCTATTTCATGAAATGCTAATGACCGCGCGCGGCGTCCCGCAGAGACCGTGGAAATTTATACCGCGAGTCGGGGATGCGCCATGCGCGATCTGCCGCGCTTAGGGAAACGGCGTCGAAGCCGCATTCTGTCATTGCTCGCGGGCAAATCTCGTCTCTATGTCGCGTCCCCGATAGAAACCGCCTTCGATCGAGACGACGTCCCGATCTATGATGAATGCGATGGTGACGCGGCGTTCGAAGCCGATCGTCCGCAAGCCGGGCAAGAGATCGTCACGCCTTCGCCCTCGCTCGGGGAAGGTGGAGAATCCCTGGCAATAGGCGACGATTCGCAGGATGAAGGCGTCGGCGACGCTTTCGCCCGCCCGGTCAGAAATCCAGGCGTGCAGACGATCGACCTCGCGCTCCGCCGCGGGCGTGAAGACGACCTTCGTCACGCGAGCTATCGCCCCGCTGCGCGCCGCGCCTTTATCCGTGCGAGCAATTCTTCGGCCGGAACGGCCCTGGAGGGGTCGGCGAGATATTCCGCATGGCCGGGGACGACGACATCGCGTAGCCATGTCTCGAGCGAAGCATCACGGTCCAGCAGAGCCTGCACGCCCTCGCTCATCAATGCGCTCGCCGAATCGTATTCGCCGCGGCGCAGCTTTTCTTCCACGACCTCGGCCATGTCGGGCGGCAAGGTGACGCTGAATTGCTGCTTGGCGGCCATGGTGGATTCTCCGAAGCTCGGAGCTTAGCAGAGCCGCGCGGCCGCGGCTATCTCCCCCTACGGCGCCCGCAGCTCATGCACGCTGAACAGCGCCTCCGCATCCGTCCATACGCGGCCGGGCGCCCAGCCGGCGTCGCTCGCCGTGACGCGAAACTCGTCCACGCCATATTTGTAGCAATCTTCCGTATGGATCGCCTCGCCGCGCGAGAAGGCGAAGTCGCGGCCGCCGATCTTCGCCGTCTGGCGGCGGCGGCTGACGAGGCGCATCTCTATGCGGCCGGCGCGCGCGTCATAGATCGCCTGATGGCCAAAGCCCGAGAGATCGAAGCCGCCGCCGAGCTCGCGATTTATGCGCGCGAGGAGATTGAGATTGAAGGCCGCCGTCACGCCATGCGCGTCATTATAGGCGGCGATGAGCCGCGACGGGTCCTTCTTCAGATCGACGCCGACGATGAGCCGGCCGCCCGGCCCGAGCAATACGCGCATGGCCAGCAGCAATGCGCGCGCTTCGTCCGGCGTGAAATTGCCGATCGTCGAGCCGGGGAAGAAGCCGATGCGGCGTCGATCGGCGAGCGCGGCGGGGAGCGGCGCCGGCCGCGAGAAATCGGCGACGATGGGGCAGACGCGCAAATGCGGGAAACGTGCGGAAAGACGTGCGCGCGCTTTCTCCAGCGCGCTGGCGCAGACGTCGATCGGCGCATAGACCGCGAGGCGCGGCGCGCTCTCGAGCAGAATTTCGGTCTTGCGGCTGGAGCCGGAGCCGAACTCGACCAGCGCTGCGTCCTCTCCGGCGCCGTCGAGCATCTCCTCGCCATGCGCGGCGAGTATGTCCGTCTCGACGCGCGTCGGATAATAATCCGGCAGACGCGTGATCTCGTCGAATAATTCGCTGCCCACCGCATCGTAGAAATAGAGGCAGGAAAGGCGCTTCTCGGCCCGTGAGAGACCGTCGAGCACATCTGCGGCGAAGCCGTGGCCCTTCGGCGCGGCTGGCTCCGCGCGATCGATATCATTGGTCATCGGCCGACATCCCTGGCGAGGCGCAGGCCGGCGAAGAGCCAGCGTTGGCGCGCATAGAGGAAGTTGCGATAGCTCGCGCGAATATGGCTCTGCGGCGTCGCGCAGCAGCCGCCACGCAGCACATGCTGGTCGCACATGAATTTGGCGTTGTATTCGCCTATGGCGCCGGCCGGCCGGCGATAGGCGGGGTAGGGGAGATAGGCGCTGCACGTCCACTCCCACACGTCGCCGAAGAGCTGGCGCGCATGGCCCTGGAATGTCTCCGCCGGCGGCAGCGGACGTAGCGCGCCGTCCTCGAGCAGATTGCCGGTGACCGCCTCCTGCTGCGCCACCGCCTCCCATTCGAATTCGGTGGGCAGGCGTGCGCCGGCCCAGCGGGCGAAAGCGTCTGCCTCATAGAAGCTCACATGGACGACAGGGGCGGCGGGCTCCAGCGGCCGCAATCCTTCCAGCGTCATGGCGAGCCAGAGGCCGCCGCGCCGCTCCCAATAGGCCGGCGCCTCCCAGCCCTCGCGCTGGATGGTCTCCCAGCCGTCGAAGAGCCAGAAGGCGGGATCGCCATAGCCGCCGTCCTCGATGAACTCCAGCCATTCGGCGTTGGTCACCGGCCGATCGGCGATCTCGAAAGGATGAATCAGCGCGTCATGGCGCGGCGCCTCATTGTCGAAGGCGAAATCCGTGTTGGCGTCGCTTCCGATGCGCACGATTCCGCCCGCGTAGCCGATCCAGCGCAGCGGCTCCGGCGCGCTGCAAAGGGCGCGCGGCGGCGCGGCGCGATAGGCCGGCCGCAGCGGATTGGCGGCGAAGAGCGCGAGAATATCGCTGAGGATCAGCTCCTGATGCTGCTGCTCATGCTGCAGGCCGAGCTCCAGCAGCCTCGCCGCCTCGCTCTGCGGCGCGAGGCCGGAGTCGAAGAGCCGCTCCAGCGCCTCCTCGACATGGCGGCGATAGGCCATGACGCGCTCGATCGAAGGCTGGCTCAGCAGGCCGCGTCGCGGCCGCGGCTGCCTGGCGCCGGCGCCCTCGTAATAGGAGTTGAAGCAATAGCCGAAAGCGGGATCGAAGAGGCGATAGCCGGGCAGAAAGCGCGCCAGCACGAAGCTCTCGAAGAACCAGCTCGTATGGGCGAGATGCCACTTTGTGGGGCTCGCTTCCTCGATCGCCTGCGCCGCCATATCCTCGGGGCCGAGCGGCGCGGCGAGCGCCAGAGTGCGCGCGCGCGTCGCCGCGAGCCGGGCGCGGCAAGTCTCGAGGGAAGACGTCTCGAGGGGAGGGTCGCCATATGGAGGCGAAGCCAAATCCGGTCGCGCCATCGGCCGCGTCGCCATCGGCTCTCATCCTGGGCAAAGGTCGCGCCTTTTTCGGCGCCGTCGAACAGCCGGCCATATAGGCCGCGCCGGTGCGTCGGCAATCGGCGACAGCCTCGCTCGCGGCAAGGCTCGTGCGCAGGCGCACAGCCGCTCTGGATGGCGCGTCCTATGCTTCTCTCACGCTCGACGAGACGAGAGCGCGAAGCGAGGGGACGGGGCCGTGAAGACCGAAATCATGAACAGCGAAACGTCGATCGAGATCATCCGCCGCGCCATGGACGCCAAGGGCAGTCTGCCGGTCGCCGCGGCGAGCCTTTCCGCCGAGGCCGATCTCTACGCCGCCGGGCTCTCGCCCTTCTGCGCCATTCAGGTGATGCTGTGGCTCGAGGCCACGCTCGATGTGGAGTTTCCCAAGTCCATGCTGCAGCGTCGCAGCATGGCGACCATGGGGACGATCGCCGCGCTCATCGGCGATCTGCTCCAGGCCGAGGCGCGTCCGCGGGCGGCGTGATCATCGCACCACGACGCGGGCGCCTTTGGCGACGCGCTTATAGAGATCGATCACATCCGCATTGAGCATGCGGATGCAGCCGGAAGACACCGCGCGTCCGATGCTCTCCGGCTCATTGGTTCCGTGAATGCGGAACAAAGTATCCTTCTGCCCCTGAAACAGATACAGCGCCCGCGCGCCGAGCGGATTTTTCAGCCCGCCGTCCATATGCTCGGGCAGATCGGGGCGGCGCTCCAGCATTTCCGGCGGCGGCGTCCAGCCCGGCCAGAAGGCTTTGCGGCCGATCTTCGCCTCGCCCTTCCAGGCGAAGCCCGTGCGGCCGACGCCGATCGCATATTCCACCGCCTTGCCATCCTCGAGCGAGAGATAGAGACGCCGTGCGCGCGTGTCGATCGTCAGCGTGCCGGGGTCCTGGGCGGTGGGGTCGCCTATGAAACGGCGCCGCGTCTGCCGCATGTCGACGTCGTCGTCATAGTCGATCGGCGTCGAGTAATTCGGGTCGGCGTCGGGCGGCAGGGCGGCGAGGCGCTCCCGGTCGCGATCGTCACGCTCGCGATTTTCCCTGCCGCGCGCTCGCGGAGCTTCGCGGCGCTCCTCGTCGAACGGCCAATTGGCGCGCGCGCGCTGGCGGCGCGGCTGCGCCTCGGCGTCGGGATCGGCCGCCGCGCCGTTCTGGGTCGACTCCGGCCAGAAATAATATTGCGCGGTCGCAGAGCCCGCATTGGCGAGCAGAGCGGCGACGCCGAGGACGAGACGCAGACGAAGCGACATGACGTGTATCCGATCGATTCCGACGGTCTTTGTCGACGACGAAAAAGGCGAAAAGCGGAACGGCGCCGCCAGCGACGGCGCATCCTCGCTACTAAGCCATATGGAGCGGCGGCGCGGGCGTGACAGGCTCGGCCGACTCGTCGTCGATCATCGCAGAGCCGGCGGCGAAAAGCCAAGGTCTCGTCGGATTTATTCGGCGTCCGCCTGTCGCGACGGCTCCGCTGCGGCGAAGGCGGGATGGGCGAGGCAATGCGCCTCTATGGCGAGAAGCTTCGGCAGCGTATCGAGCGGCGTCGAGAAGCGCCGCGCGGCGAAAAGCTGCGGAATGAGGCAGACATCCGCGAGCGTGGGCTGCGCGCCGAAGCAGAAGGGACCGGGCTGGACGAGCCGCTCCACCGCATCGAGCCCGCCCTGCAGGACCCAATGATGGATCCAGGCGTCGACGCCGGAATCGTCCTGCCCGAGCCGCTCGCGCAAATAGTCCAGCACGCGGCGATTGTTGAGCGGATGAATGTCGCAGGCGATGGCGAGAGCGACTCCGCGCGCCTTGGCCGCGAGCAGCGGGTCTTTTGGCGTCAGCAGCGGCTGCGGCGCGAGCGTGTCGAGATAATCGATGATCGCCAATGATTGGGTGACGATGGTCCCGTCGTCGAGCTCGAGCGCCGGCGCGAGGCCTTGCGGATTCTTCGCGAGATAATCCGCTCGGCGCTGCTCGCCGCGTGCGAGATGCACGGGGATGCGCTCGACGTCCAAGCCTTTCAGCTCGATCGCGATGCGCACGCGATAGGCGGCCGAGGAACGGAAGTAGTCATAGAGCTTCATCGCCGTCGCCTCCGCCGCCGCCCGCTCTGGATTCGCTGGCCGCGCGCAATATGTTGAAGGAGAGCGTCATTCGCAAGGAGGCCGCAATGTCGCCTTCGCCGGAAAATCCGATGGGGACGGATGGTTTCGAATTCGTCGAGTTCGCCCATCCTGAGCCGGCGAAGCTCGCGGCTCTGCTCGAGCAAATGGGCTTCGTCGCCGTCGCGCGTCATCGCTCCAAGCATGTGACGCTCTATCGTCAGGGCGATGTGAATTATGTGCTCAACGCCGAGCCGGACAGTTTCGCTGCGGATTTCGCGCGCGCGCACGGGCCTTGCGCCTGCGCCATGGGCTTTCGCGTGGCGGATGCGCGCGTCGCCTATGAGCGCGCGCTCGCCTTGGGCGCGAGCGCGGCGGAGACCAAGATCGGGCCGATGGAATTGAAGATCCCGGCGCTCATCGGCGTCGGCGGCGCATTGATCTATCTCGTCGATCGCTATGGCGAGCGCGGCTCGATCTTCGACGTCGATTTTCGCTGGACTGGGGCGCGCGATCCGCATCCAGAAGGAGTCGGCCTCACGGTCGTCGACCACCTCACCCATAATGTCTATCGCGGCCATATGGACGAATGGGCCGGCTGGTACGAGCGCTTCTTCTCCTTTCGGCAGATTCGCTATTTCGACATAGAGGGAAAACTCACCGGCCTGCATTCGCGCGCCATGACCAGTCCTTGCGGGAAGATACGAATTCCGATCAACGAGAGCGTCGACGACAAGAGTCAGATCGAGGAATATCTCGTCGCTTATAGGGGAGAGGGCATTCAGCATGTCGCCTGCGCTTGCGACGACATTTATCGCACGGTGACGGCGCTGCGGGCGCGCGGGCTGCAATTCATGCCGGCGCCGCCGGAGTCTTATTACGCGCGCGTCGAGGAGCGGCTTCCCGGCCATGGCGAGCGGCTGGACCGATTGCGCGAGCTGGGAATTCTCATCGACGGCGAGGGGCGCAAGCTGCTGCTGCAGATTTTCTCGAAGACGGTGATCGGGCCGATCTTCTTCGAGTTCATCGAGCGCAAGGGCGACGAGGGATTCGGCGAGGGCAATTTCCGCGCTTTGTTCCAGTCGATCGAGGACGATCAGGTGAAGCGCGGCGTGCTGCGCGCGGGAGGGTGAGGGGTGGATGCGTGTCGTTCGTGCGACGCCCCCTCCCTCACCCTCCCCCGCTTTGCGGGAGAGGGAAGGCGGCCGGCGTTACGCGAGTTTCGATGAAGCGCGGCGTCTGCTCCCTCTCCCGCAAAGCGGGGGAGGGCCGGGGAGGGGGTGACGCAGCAAAGACTCGCCGTCATTCGGAGATTGAGCCATGACTCTCCGCTACATGTCCGGCTTCGGCAATGAGTTCGCCAGCGAGGCGCTTCCCGGCGCTCTGCCTGTCGGGCAGAACTCGCCGCAGCATTGCCCCTATAAGCTCTATGCAGAGCAATTGTCGGGCTCGCCCTTCACCGCGCCGCGCGGCGCCAATACGCGCAGCTGGCTCTATCGCATTCGCCCTTCCGTGCGGCATGTCGGGCGTTTCGAGCGGCTCGAGCTTCCCTTCTGGAAAAGCGCGCCTTTGCGCGAGGAGCATGATCTTCCGCTCGGCCGCTATCGCTGGGGGCCGCCGCCCATGCCCGATGGCGCGCTCACTTTTCTCGCTGGCGTGCGCATGATGACGACGGCCGGCGACGCCGATGCGCAGAGCGGCATGGCGGCGGGGCTCTATTTCGTCACGCGCTCGATGACGGACGATTATTTCTACGACGCCGACGGCGAATTGCTGCTGCTGCCGCAGGAAGGCGCGTTGCGTCTCGTCACCGAATTCGGCGTGATGGAAATCGCGCCCGGCGAAATCGGCGTCGTGCCGCGCGGCGTGAAATTCAAAGCGGAGCTGGTCGCCGGGCCGGCGCGCGGCTATCTGTGCGAAAATTACGGCGCGCCTTTCACTCTACCGAATCGCGGGCCGATCGGCGCCAATTGCCTCGCCAACGCCCGCGATCTCGAGACGCCCGTCGCCGCTTTCGAGGACGTCGAGCGGCCGTGCCGGCTCACGGTGAAATGGGGCGGCAAATTCTTTATCTGCGGGCTCGATCATTCGCCGCTCGACGTCGTCGCCTGGCACGGCAATTACGCGCCCTACAAATATGATCTTCGGCGCTTTGCGCCGGTCGGCGCGCTGCTCTTCGACCATCCCGATCCGTCGATCTTCTGCGTGCTGACGGCGCCCTCGGAGCGGGAGGGAACGGCCAATATCGATTTTCTGATTTTCCCCGAGCGTTGGCTCGTCGCCGAGCATACGTTTCGTCCGCCCTGGTTCCATATCAATGTGATGAGCGAATTCATGGGGCTGATCTATGGGCGCTATGACGCCAAGCAGGAGGGGTTCTCGCCCGGCGGCGTCTCTCTGCACAACAGCATGCTGCCGCATGGGCCGGATGCGCAGAGCTTCGCGCAGGCGAGCGCGGAGGCGCTGGCCCCGCAAAAGCTCGAGGGGACGCTCGCCTTCATGCTGGAGACGCGGCTGCCGCAGCATGTGACGCGCTACGCCGCGACGCTCGCGACATTGCAGAAAGACTATGCCGATTGCTGGGCGGGGCTCGCGCGCCGCTTCGACGGGACGCCGTGAGGACAAGCGATGAAGCTCGCATCTTTGAAAGCCGGACGCGATGGCAGGCTCGTCGTCGTCTCGCGGGATTTGACGTGCGCCACAGAGGCGACGGAGGTCGCGTCCACTCTGCAGGCGGCGCTGGATGATTGGCCGCGCATCGCGCCGCAGCTCGCCGAGATCGCCGCGCGGCTGGAGGCGGGGCTGCTCCCCTCCTTTCGCTTTCGCGAGCATGAGTGCGCTTCGCCGCTGCCGCGCGCCTATCAATGGGCCGACGGCTCGGCCTATGTGAATCACGTCGCTCTGGTGCGAAAGGCGCGCGGCGTGGAGATGCCGCCCTCCTTTTGGAGCGATCCGCTGATCTATCAGGGCGGCTCGGACGGGTTTCTCGGCCCGCGCGATCCCATCCCTTTTCTCGACGAGAAATTCGGCCTCGATCTCGAGGCGGAGGTCGCCGTCGTCACCGACGATGTTCCGCTCGGCCTCGGCGCCGAGGCGGCGCGCGCCCACATCGCGCTCGTCATGCTGGCCAATGATGTGACCTTGCGCGGCCTCACCGCCAGCGAGCTGGCCAAGGGCTTCGGCTTTTTTCAATCCAAGCCCGCCTCGGCCTTTTCCCCCGTCGCCGTGACGCCGGACGAGCTCGGCGCCGCATGGGATGGCGCGACGCTCTCCGCGCCGCTGCTCTCCTTCATCAATGGCGCGCCGCTCGGCCGGCCCGACGCCGGCGTCGACATGACTTTTGATTTCGGCCGCCTCATCGCCCATGCGGCGCGCACGCGCGCGCTGTGCGCCGGCGCCATCATCGGCTCCGGCACTGTGTCGAATCGCGCCGCCGATGGCGGGCCGGGCCGGCCGATCGCCGATGGCGGGGTGGGCTATTCCTGCCTCGCCGAGCAGCGCGTCGTCGAGAGCCTGCTCGGCGGCGCGGCGCGCACGCGATTTTTGCTGCCGGGCGACCGCATCCGCATCGAGATGCGCGATTCCGCCGGCCATTCGATCTTTGGCGCGATCGAGCAGGAGGTGGTCGCAGCGAGCGAGATTTAGGAGTGAGGGGACAATATCTTTTTCACCGTGAGGCCGCCCAAGGGCGGCGCTCCCTCCGGGGGGAGAAGGGAGCGCCGCGCAGTGGCGGCCGACGAGAGGAGCGAGGCGGCATGGACCGGAGTGGTCCGCTCGGCGCTCGCTCGAGAGGCGCAGCTGATCGGAGGGAGGTCCGATCTTCGCCTTTCAAGTCGGTCGACAGATTCCGCGAGCCTCGCCGGCCCTGAACCGCTTTTCCGTCGCCATGGCCCGCCTCGCATCGGGGGGAGATTCCGCGCCTCGGGGAAAGGCGCGTCGAGGATGAGACATGGGTGACGCAATTGCGGGGTCCGCCATCTGAGACGGCGAGCGCTCGCGGAAGTCCGCTCGAATCGTCACGACTCTCGGGAGAAGAGCGCGACAATTCGTGTTTCTTGTTCCTGTGGCCTACGTGACGCCCGCGCGTTCAGACGCGAGAGAAACGAGGAACGAATCTTAGGAGACAAGCCGGACGCATAGCGTCCGGGAGGGCCGCATCGACATCAGACGAAGGCAGGCGGCGCTCGCGAGCGGAGATTGTCCGGGCTCTCATCGAGGTCCCGACCGAGGCGAGAGGCAAAATCGAAGCGTGTGGAAATCTCGAAACGATAAACGATATGCGTGATGGTCGCCGGCAGAGTCGGCGGCGCGCTGGAGACGCATGCGTCGCAGCAGACGACGAAGGGCGTCTCGGGCGCGCCATGGGCCTTTTGGAAGTCCTGGCAGAAAGCGGCGCGATCCTCGAAAATGCTGACGCCTGCTCCACCATGGCCGCGATGCGACGCGAAGCCCAGCGCGCCGACGATGATCGTCAGCGTATAGAGCCCCAGCGCCAGTCGCTGGAAAAAGGTCGAGCGTAATCTATCGGCCATGGTGAAAGAGACTTGCATTCATCGTTGTAAGAGTCAAGGAGAGCGCGAGCGGCGCTTCACCAAGAAAAGCCGCGCAGCTCGAAGGAGCGGGCGATGGAGAGGCCAGCGGTGAATTGATTGCGGGAGCCGATCTCATTGGGAATCGGGCTCGCGCCGACGCTGCCGGTCAGCCGCTGCAGGCCGCCGTAAATGGTGGCGTTGGTGTCCTTGGTGAAATCATAGCGGAAGGTGGCGAGCCCGCCGGCGGCGGTGAATCCGCCATTGGCCTCATAGGGCTCGATGCGGCCATTGGCCAGAGATTCGAAAGGCGTCACCGAGAAATAGGCGTTGGCGTATCGATTGTCGCCGAGGCTGAGGCGCGGTCCGAAGGAGAGCGTCGCGCGGCCGTCGCCGCCATAGAGATCGGCCCCCAGCGAGGCGACGAAGCCCTTGTGCCCGTCTATGCCCTGACGCAGCTCGGCGCGCGTGCGGAAATGCTCGCCCTGATATTCGGCGAAGCCGCCGATCTCATGAGTGAGCTCGACGGTGTGCACGCCGGTGAGCCCGTCGCGGTGGCCGCGCTTGAACACGAAATTGGCCACGGGACCGGCGCGAAAGCCGTTGGAGTCGAGAATGGCGAAGCCGAATCCGTCATCGGGCGTCGAGAACAGCTCCGGCTCGCCGATGCGTCGGAAGCTGATCGAGGGAAACGGATAGGGACGCAGCGTGCTCGAGCCCGGGAAGCTCGGGGTCAGGGCGCCCATGACGCCCACCGTCACGATCCAACCCTGGTCCGCCGCGGCGAATATGGGCGTCCGAGCAGGGGGCTCCGGCATGCGCAGGTCTTGCGCCTGTATGTCTTGTGCGCTCAGGCCTTGCGCGCGCTGCTCTTCCGCATGCGCAAAAGGGGCTGTGCCGGCAAGGCCGACACAGGCGAGAAGGCCGATCATCGCGGCGTGGGCGCGAGGCATGGCGGGACCCTCGTTGCAGCGTAACCAATTCGTCATCATTATTATCAGCCGGCGGGCGAAGCTGCCAAGTCCGTGGAGGCGCGGCCACTTTTTCGCCGTCATGCGTCCACCGGGCGCGATCGGAGCGGAGCGATGGAAAAGGACAGGCTGGCGGCTTTCAGCGACGGAGTCGTCGCGATCATCGTCACCATAATGGTGTTGGAGCTGAAGGCGCCGCACAGCGCAGAATGGTCCGCGCTCCTTCCTCTGGCGCCGACTTTCGCCAGCTATGCGCTGAGCTTCGTCTATGTCGCCATCTATTGGAACAATCACCATCATCTGCTCTACGCGGTCTCGCGGGTGGATGGTCGCGTGCTATGGGCCAACACGCATCTTCTATTCTGGCTGTCGCTCATCCCCTTCGCCACCGCCTGGATGGCGGACAATGACTTCGCCCGCGCGCCCACCATTCTCTATGGCCTCGCGCTGCTGCTGCCGGCGATCGCCTATTATCTGCTGACATTGGCGATATTGCGGGCGGACGGCCCGGCCTCGCCGCTCGCCGGCGCGCTCGGCCGCGATGTGAAGACCAAAGCGTCGATCGCGCTGTATTTTTGCGCCATCGCCGGGGGATATTTCGTTTCTCCGCTGCTGGCGCTCGCCATCTATGTGGGCGTCGCGATCATGTGGTTCACGCCCGACCCGCGCATAGAGAAGGTCGTCGCCGGTCCGCGATAGATACAGAATCAGCGATAGATCCAGGCGTTGCGGGACAGCACGCCCTCGCCGCCCATCAGCCGCACGGCGACGTCGCGCGCGAGCGCCATCGGCCCCGAGAAATGGCAATTGGCGCCCTGGCGCAGCGAGGCGCGCTGAATGCGGATCGCCCGCTCGATTCGCGCCGATTGATAGGCGTGGAGCGCCGTCTCCACTTCCGCGCGCGCATCCGTGAAGGCATGGCCGAGCGCTGCGGCGTCCTCTATCGCCTGCGCCGCGCCTTGGGCGAGGAAGGGAACCATGGGATGCGCGGCGTCGCCGAGCAGCGCCACGCGGCCGCGGCCCCAGCGCGTGATCTCCGGCCGGGCGTAGAGCGGCCAGCGTCGCCAAGCGCCGCCGGCCTCCAGCAGAGCGCGCAGATCGCGGCTCCAGCGTCCAAAGCCCATGGCGCGGACCAGCTCCTCGCCGGTGCGCGTCTCGGCGGCGGGGCCGCGATCGGCGCGATCCTCGATAATGGCGACGGCGCTGACGATGCTCGCATCGCGCAGCGGATAATGGACGATATGGCCGCCCGGTCCGAGCCAAATATGAGTCTCGCGCTCGCGCAGGGCGGCGGGCGCCGAATCGATCGGCATCAGCGTCCGCCAGGCGGTGAGCCGCGCCGGGCGGGGCGCGTCGTCTGCGACGAGGCCGAGCGCATCGCGAATCGTCGAGCGCAGCCCATCGGCGCCGATCAGCGCCTCAGCCTCCAGAGTCGCCTCGCCGATCACCGGCCGCACGCAGCCCTCGTCCTGCGTGAAGCCCTCGCAGCGCGCGGCGGTGCGCGTCTCGACGCCGAGACGCAGCGCCTCGTCGAGCAGCGCCTTCTGCAAATCGGCGCGGTGGAAGACGCGAAAGGGCGCGCCCCAGCGGTCGCGCGCCTCGGCGAGCGGCAGGCGCGCCAGAACGGCGCCGTCGGCGGCGCGGCGAATATTGAGGGCGCGGGGCTCGAGGGCGACGGCGTCCAGCGCCGGGCGCATGCCGAAACCCTGCAGAATTCGCCCGGCGTTGGGCGAGATTTGCAGGCCGGCGCCCACTTCCTCTATGCGCTCGGCCTGCTCGAGGACGAGCGTTCTTTTGCCGGCGCGCGCCAGAGCGATCGCCGCGGCGAGCCCGCCTATGCCGGCGCCGACGACGATGAAGGGAGCGCCCATTCGCGCGGCGTCAGGCGGTCGGGTCGAGAACGGTCTCGGAATGGTAGACGCATTCGGCCGGATCGGCCGCGCCATGGCCGAGGGCGGCGTCGAACACATAATGCGTCGAGCAATAGGGGCAGACCGCCTCGTCCGCCGCGCCCATGTCGATGAAGACATGCGGATGGTCGAAGGGCGGCAGCGCGCCGATGCACATGAATTCCTTGGAGCCGACCTTGATCTTGGCGACGCCCGGCTGATTGTGGAAGTGCGGTGTGGAATCGTGCGACATGGCGGGGAGTCCCTCGAGCGGTCGGTTGGCTGCGCGCAGCTATATTGGAGCCGCGCGGTTTTGGGTAGGGGGAGGAAGGTCGCGGGCGGCGCGGAAGCCGTTGATCGAACCAATCTGATTCACATAATAATCTGTACGGCCCAATGAAGGCATCGCCTATGACCGCCTTTACCGTCCGTGTGACGGACGCCACTGCCGCCAAGCTCGAGAAGCTGGCCAAGAAGCTCGACCGTTCCCGCTCATTCGTCGCGGCGCAGGCGATCGAGGATTTTGTGGAGCGCGAGGCGTGGCGGCTCGCCGAGATCGACGCCGGATTGGCCGACGCCGAGCGCGGAGATTTCGCCTCTGAGGCGGAACTGGCCAAGATAATCCAGAAATATGTGAAGCCCGCCCGCACGGCATGAGGCGCCGCTCGATCCGTTGGGGGCGATCGGCCGCACGGGACGTCTCAACGGCACGCGCGAGCTGGCGTTGGCCGATATTCCCTACATCATCCCGTATCGCGTCACATTGAGCGATGTCGAAATTTTGACTGTCATGCATGCGGCTCAAAAATGGCCGGAGGAATTGTGAGCGCGGACCCCGAAAGGGGAGGGAGCGCGCTCTGACATTGTGAAGGCATGAACTCCTTCACCCCCGCACCCGCACATATTCCCCCGGTGCGTCGCACAGCGGCTTCAGCCTCCCGCCGCCGGGGATGCGCGCCGGCACGCGCTGCGGCGCTTGCGCGGTGATCCAGGCGAGCCAGTCGCCCCACCAGGAGCCCTTGTTTTCATGGGCGGTCTTCGCCCAATCCTCATAGACGCCCACGGGCGGGCCGCCGGTCCAATATTGATATTTGTTCTTGGCCGGCGGATTGACGACGCCCGCTATGTGGCCGGCGCCGGCGAGCACATAGCGCACCTCGCCGCCGAAATATTTCGCCCCCGTGAAGACGGAACGCGCCGGCGCGATATGGTCTTCCTTCGCCGCCAGCTCATAGATCGGGATCTTCACCTTGCGCAGATTGAGCGTGACGCCGTCGATCACCATGCGGCCCTGTGACAGCGCATTCTCTATGTAGCAATAGCGCAGATAGAAGAGATGGTTCGCGCGCGGAATGCGCGTGCAGTCCGAGTTCCAGGTGAGGAGATCGAAAGCCGCGGGCTCGACGCCCTTCATGTAATTGTTGACGAAATAGGTCCAGAACAATTCGTTCGGACGCAGCATATTGAAGGTCGTCGCCATTTTGACGCCTTCGAGATAGCCGGTGCGGGACATGGCTTCGTCGAGCGCGGCGAGGCGCGCCTCGTCGATGAACACCTGCATGTCGCCGGCGTCGGTGAAATCCACCTGAGTCGCCAAAAAGGTCACGCTGTCGATGCGATCGTCGCCCTTCTCGGCCATATAGGCGAGCGTGGCGGCGAGCATTGTGCCGCCGACGCAATAGCCGGCCGCCGCCACATGTCGCGCGCCGGTCGCCTGCTGCACCGCGTCCAGCGCGGCGAGCACGCCTTCCTTCATATAAGCGTCGAAGCCCTTCTCCGCCTGGCTCTCGTCGGGATTGACCCAGGAGATGACGAAGACGGTGAGGCCCTGCGCCGTCGCCCAGCGCACGAAGCTCTTCTCGCGATTGAGATCGAGCACATAGAATTTATTGATCCACGGCGGCACGATCAGCAGCGGGCGCTCATAGACCGTCGACGTCGAGGGCGCATATTGGATGAGCTCCATCACCTGCGTGCGATAGACGACCTTGCCGGGCGTCGTGGCCATGTCGACGCCGAGCTCGAACTTGCTCTCGTCGCTCTGACGCAGCTTCAACATGCCATGGCCGGCGGAGAGGTCTTCGGTCAGCATCTTCATGCCGCGCACGAGATTTTCGCCGCGCGCGTCCAGCGTGGCGCGCAGCAGCTCGGGATTTGTGGCGACGAAATTGGAGGGCGACAACGCGCTGGCGATGAGCCGCGTATAGAAGCCGGCCTTTGCCTTCACCTGCGGGTCGAGCCCTTCGGTGCTCTCCACTGTCTCGCCGGCCCAGCGCGTCGTCAGCGCATAGGATTGGCGCAGCCAGTCGAAGAAGGGATTGTCGTTCCACTCCGGCGCAGCGAAGCGCTTGTCATTGGGGTCCGGCGGCACGATCGGCGGCGTGTCCTCGCCGGAGAAGCGGCGCAGCGTCTGGCTCCAAATATCGGTGAGGCCGGAGACGAGCGTCGCCTGGGCGGCGTAGGCCTGATCCGGCTTGGCCATCCAGCGCTCGGCGACGACGCCCAGCGTCTTGACGGCGTCGGCGACATTGCTGGCCAATTCGCTGCGCGTGTCGCCCGGCTCCATGCCGCCTATGGCGGCGGCCAGCGCCTTGCGGCCCTGATCGACGAGGCGAGCCAGATTCTCCGCGAAAATCTCGAAATCATGAGCGTTGGGCGCCGCCGCGTTCAGCGTCGGCGGCTTTAGCCGCGCGGCGGCCGGCGTGGGCTCCGGCTCCGGCGCTCGGGGCGCGAGCCGGTCGACGAGCCGGCGGCGCTGCTCCTCGGACAATTCCTCGACGGCGCCGGCCAGCAGCGCGGCCGCGGCCTCGAGCGCGGCGTGACGATCGTTCTCCGCGTCCTTTGCGACGGCGGGGCGGGGCGCCGGCGCGGCTGCGGCCGGGGTTGGCTTTTTCGGTTTGGCTTTCGCCGCCGATTTCGCCGGCGCCGCGACCACGGGCTTTTTCACCGCGCCGCCGCCTTTGGGCGCGCCGCCCTGCAGCGTGAGCGTCGACGTTCGCTCGCCCGCCGCGGCGCGCCCCTTCGGCGCCTCGGGCGCGGCTTGGGGCGCGGCTCGGAGCTCGGCCTGAGGCTCGGCCGCGGCGTGAAGCTGCGGCCGCCGTTTGGCTCCGGCTGGCGAACGTCTTTGTGCGGTCATCGGCGGTCCTGTCCTCGGCGGCTCGGCGCCGCCGGCCTCGTCACTTCCTTAGAGCATATCCCGCGAAGGTTCGGAAACCGTCTCTCGCGGAGAAAAGCGCTTCCTCCAATACTTAAGCGCGGCGATGCGTCGCGGAAGGGCGGGAGCCTCCTAATCGGCGCCCCCTTATCAAAGCCGCATTGTCGCTCTATGACGGATGCGAGCATCCGGAGAAGCCAATGATTTGTCGCCTCGCGATCTGCCTGGTCCTGTCCGCCGTCGCCACGGACGGCGCGCGCGCGCAGGAGGCCGGCTCGGAGACCGCGGGCGAGTCGATCGGCAAATTCTTCGAGGGAATGGAAATGCGGCGTCCGCCGCCGGCGCCGGCCGATTTCGTCGAGCGCTCGCGGACGGGCGCGACCGGCTACACGCCCTTCGCCGCGCCGACTCCGGCGGCCGACGTCAAGGCGGACGCCAAGAAGAGCGCCGCCCGCGCCGCTGCGGTAGAGAAAGAGCTCGTCGCCGCCGCGGCCGCCAATCGCGCCCGCGGCGCCCGCGTCAAAATTCCCGACGCGCCGAAAGAACGGCGCGCCGAGACGAAACAGCGCTAGAGCGCTAGATTCTTTCGTTGGACGCGAATTCTGATCGTTTCGAACATCCCGTTCGAGCGGACAGCGCTCTAGCTCTTTCGAAAGGGTTTCGCGTCACAATCGTCCGTCGCGCCTCGAAATAGGGGCGGCGGAGCTTTCAACGGATATAGGCGATGTCGGACTTCTATCGCATCAAGCGGCTTCCCCCTTATGTTTTCGAGCAGGTCAATCGGCTCAAGGCCAAGGCGCGCGCCGGCGGCGCCGATATCATCGATCTCGGCATGGGCAATCCCGATCTGCCCGCGCCGCGCCATGTGATCGAGAAGCTCGTCGAGACGGCCGGCCGACCGCGCACCGATCGCTATTCGGCCTCCAAGGGCATCGCCGGGCTGCGTCGCGCCCAGGCTGGCTATTACGAGCGCCGCTTCGGCGTGAAGCTCGATCCCGAGACGCAGGTGGTGGCGACGCTCGGCTCCAAGGAAGGCTTCGCCAATATGGCGCAGGCGATCACCGCGCCCGGCGATGTGATCCTCGCGCCCAACCCGTCTTATCCCATTCACGCCTTCGGCTTTCTGATGGCCGGCGGCGTCATCCGCTCCGTGCCTGCCGATCCGACGCCGCAGCTCTTCCATGCGCTGGAGAAGGCGGTCGCGCATTCGATTCCAAAGCCCATCGCCATCGTCGTCTGCTATCCGGCCAATCCGACGGCGACGGTCGCCTCGCTCGATTTCTACAAGGATCTCGTCGCCTTCGCGAAGCGGCACGATATCTTCGTGCTCTCCGACATCGCCTATGCGGAGGTCTATTTCGACGATAATCCGCCGCCGTCGATCCTTCAGGTCAATGGCGCGATGGACATAGCCGTCGAGTTCTCGTCTTTGTCGAAGACCTTCTCCATGGCCGGCTGGCGCATCGGCTTCGCGGTCGGCAATGAGCGCCTCTGCGCGGCGCTGGCGCGGGTGAAGAGCTATCTCGACTATGGCGCCTTCACGCCGGTGCAGGTGGCGGCGACCGCTGCGCTGAACGGGCCGGACGATTGCATCAAGGAAATGCGCGCTATCTACAAGAAGCGCCGCGACGTGATGGTGGAGAGCTTCGCGCAGGCCGGCTGGCCGATCCCTGCGCCTTCCGCCTCCATGTTCGTCTGGGCGCCGATCCCGGAGCGCTTTTCCGGCATGACCAGCCTCGAATTTTCCAAGCTCCTCATCGAGAAGGCGGATGTCGCCGTCGCGCCGGGCGTCGGCTTCGGCGAGCATGGCGAGGGCTATCTTCGTCTCGCGCTGGTCGAGAATGAGCAGCGTATTCGCCAAGCGGCGCGCAATCTGCGCCGCTTCTTCGAGGGCGCGGAGACGACTCTGCACAATGTCGTGCCGCTGCAGGCGCGCGGCTGACGCGCGCGACCGCCGCAGCGAGGGGAGGGCGCCATGCGTCTCATTCTGGTGGCTATCGTCGGCGTCCTCGCGGCGAGCGCGGCTTTCGCGCTGGATAAGCCGCAGGATAAGCAGATCGAGCGCGGCCGCGCGATCGCCAATGCCAATTGCAGCCGCTGTCATGCGACTGGGGCGCAGGGAAAAAGCCCCAATCCCGCCTCGCCGCCCTTCCGCACGCTGACCAAGAAATATCCGCTCGAAAATCTCGAGGAGGCGCTGGCCGAAGGCATAGTCGTCGGCCATGGCGGGCTCGATATGCCGCGCTTCGAATTCTCGCCGGCGCAAATAGAGGCGCTGCTCGACTACATTGCGTCGATCCAGCGCAAGTGACGCCGACGCCAGCGCTTTGCATAATTTCTTAATGCCTGCTGCGTAATTTCGTCGCATGGAGGATCGAGCGCATGCGGCGGGCGTGCGCTCGAAGGCATGACGCCGCTTCTTCATTCCGGCGCCGATCCGGCTGTGCTCGATCGCGGAAGATCTCCGCGAGCCGTCTCTCTCCCATCCGACATTCCGCCGCCAGGACTTTCATCGTCTCCGAGCGGCTCTTCTCCCGGAGGCACTTCATGCGCCTGTCGATTTCTCGCGCCGCGAGCCTGCTCGCCGCCGTCGCTTTTCTCGCTTTCCTCGCAACCGCCGGCGCCGGGCGCTATATTCTCGACGAGCTGCGCATCGGCGGACACGCCTATCAGAAGATTGCCGCGGGCAAGGATCTCGTCGCGGATGCGCTGCCGCCTCCATTCTCCCTTTTGGAAGCCTATCTCGACGTCGAGCTCGCCGCTACCTACAGGATCGACGCGCGTGAGGCGAAGACGCGCCTCGCTTCCTTGCGCAAGCAATATGAGGAGCGTCGCGCCTTCTGGTCCAAGTCGAAGCTGCTGCCGGCCGAGCTGATGACGCTCGCCAAAGGGTCGGCGGCCGAGACGGCCGACGCCTTTTGGCGGGAGATCGACGCGTTTCTTCCGGCGCTCGAGCGCGGCGACGGCGCCGGTGTGGCCGCCTCCATGGATCGTCTCGACGCCAGCTTCATCGCCTATCGCGCATTCGAGACGCGCCAGGTCGAAGCGGCGAATGCTTTCGCCGCTTCGACGGAGAAGGACGCCGCTCTGCTGGGCGATCGCTCCGACATTGCGAGCCTCGCGGCCACGATCGCTATTTTGTGCCTTCTCGCCGGCGCGGGCCTGATCGCGCATCGCCATGTCGTGAGGCCGATCGTCACGCTCGCCAATTACACGTCCAGGCTCGCGCGTGGCCAGACATTGGACAAGCCGCCCGTGATGAGCCGCAGCGACGAGATCGGCGAAATGCGGGACGCTGTCGCCATATTCCGCGACAAGCTCGAGGAGGTGCGTCTCGCCGAGACGCGCTCCGCCGAGCAGAACGCCGCCGCCGCCGCCAAGCTGGAAGAAAAAGCCGCCGGCGCGAAATGGTATATCGAGAACCGCGATTTCTTCTTCTCCGAATATACCGCCGCCATGGAGCGCCTCGCCGAGGGCGATCTCGAGGTGCGGCTCGAGAAGGAGTTCATCAAGGATTACGAGAAGCTGCGCGCGCGCTTCAACACCGCCGTGGAGCGCATGCAGCACACGCTGCGCGGCATTGTGACGACGAGCGGCGCGATCGGCTCCAGCACGCGCGAGATCGCCCGCGCGGCCGAGGATTTGTCGCAGCGCAATGAGCAGCAGGCGGCGACGCTGGCGGAGACGGCCGCGGCCGTCGGACAGATCACCGACACGGTGCGCAAGGCGGCCGAGAGCGTCGTCCATGCGCGCGTGATCGTCGGCGACGCCAAATCGGATGCGGTCAAGGGCGAGAAGATCGTCGGCGACGCCATAGAGGCGATGAGCGGCATAGAGAAATCATCCGAGCAGATCGGCCAGATCATCGGCGTCATCGACGAGATCGCCTTCCAGACCAATCTCCTCGCGCTCAACGCCGGCGTCGAGGCGGCGCGCGCGGGCGAGGCCGGCCGCGGCTTCGCCGTGGTGGCGACGGAAGTGCGTTCGCTCGCCCAGCGCTCGGCCGAGGCCGCCAAGGAGATCAAGGATCTCATCGCCGCCTCCAACACGCGCGTGCAGGACGGCGTCGCGCTGGTGGCCGAGACCGGCGCCTCGCTTCATCGCATCGTCGAGCAGGTCAATCGCATCGATGTGGTCGTCACCGGCATAGCGTCGAGCGCGGAGACGCAATCGACCGGCCTGCGCGAGGTGAACACGGCGGTGCAGGAGATCGATCAGGTCACGCAGAAGAACGCCGCAATGTCCGAGGAGACCAATGCGGCGACCCGCTCGCTCGCCGAGGACAGCGTCGAGCTGGTGCAGCTCGTTTCGCGGTTCAAGATCGGCGAGGTCGAGACGCGCGCGCCGTCGCGGCCCATGCTGAAGCGCGTCGCGACCTCGCGTTCCGGCTCCGCCGTGCGCAAGGAGGCGCCGCAGGAGGAAGAGTGGGCCGAGTTCTGAGGCCCGCTCCCGCGCCCTCCCCCGCTTTGCGGGAGAGGGAAGGCGGCAAACATTTCACGAAACCTTCATCACACGCGGAATCTGCCCCCTCTCCCGCTTAGCGGGGGAGGGTTGGGGA